>JAUIGT010000655.1 GCA_030432615.1 Verrucomicrobiia bacterium | reverse complement strand
CAGGAGGGCCACGCCTGCGAACTTCAGGAGGGTCTCGAACTGGTTGGTGACCAGACTGATGCCCAGCCAGAGGGCGAGGATCAGCGAGATGCCGAGGATGAACGCGGCCTGGATCTTGTTTGCGCTGGTCATGAGGTAGGTGTCGGTCGAAGCGGACCGTGGGACATCATTGGCGTTCGTTCAACCAACGATGGAGCGCGTCGGCAAGACCGCGGGAACGCAGGGCGGAACCTTCCGCGGTGAGATGGAGTCCGGAGTCGGCGAAGTATCCCGGATCCACGGCCACGCCTTGGTAGCCGTCATCCATGGCGGGGATGATCTCGTTGATGGAGGCGAGGATTTTGAGGTTGGCCTTCTGGTTGTGTTTTTCGGCGCCCGGCTCGGTGAGCATCCACGGCACGGAATAGACGAGACGCACGCCTTTCGCCTCGGCGCTCTTTCGGAAACGGAGGAGATGCTCCCGGGCTTCGGGAGTGACGACAACGTCTGATTTGGCCTCGACCAGCGAATAATGAGCAGCCGAGAGGGGTGTTTCGAGGCGGCCGTGGTAACGCATGTCGGCGGTGGTGTAGCGGTAGCCCCTGCCGGTGACCCGCTTGGCGAGCCAGGTGGCGACGTAACGTGCACCGGGCCTCGCAAAGGTGAGATAGTCGCGCAGGCCGACGGGGATTCCCAATGACCGACCTCCCGAAGCGGAGCCTGGTTGTCCGTCGATGCAAGCCATTCCGAAACTGAATGCGCTGCCACCGAAGCCGACCCGCGTGCTCGTCAACAGGTCGGGCTCGAGACAGACGACGAGAAGGTCCCCCGACCGCGCCTTTTCCAGCGCCTGGTGGAGCAGATAGCCGGCGCCAGCCCCGACCGGCAGGCCGAGGTTGAAGGCGGGCATGCCGCAGGTTTCCTCGATGATCTTGGGGTCGATGGAAAACGCGCAGCTCGATCCGCCGGTGAAGAGGATGAGCGGTTGGTCGGGTTGGGCACGCCGGGTTTCCGCGATTTCGCGGTCGCGCACCTTGTCGACGTGGCTCCAGAACTGGATCTCGGGGTTGGCCGCGATGCCGAGGGCCAGCGCGAGGCCGTAGGCGACGACCACGCACACGAGGATGGAGAGGAGGAAGCGCAAGGTCGGAAGGTCGGAGGTCGGAAGGTCGGTGAGATGCAGAGGTTGTTCTGCGGTCAGGTAGCCACCATCGAGGGCGAAATCCAGTGAGGCGTCGGTTTCGCCGTTTTCACCGTCGCAATCGGTCGGCTTCCGCCTCCGGCGGCAATGTCGGCTCGGCGGGCCGCCTCGCCCTACCAGTTTTGGATCGAGGAAACCATCGATCTTGTCGCGAGAAATCGGCCTAAATCCCGTGGCAATTCTCTCTGTCCTCCGGCTTCTGGCTCAGAAATTGAAATAGATGAACTTCGACTCCTCCATCGGTGCGAGGAAGACGGTGAGGAAAACCAGCAGCAGCGAGATGGCGGGCAGGCGCAGGAGGTGATAGGGTTCGAGTTTCCTGCGGATGCCGATGAATTCGAGCGCGAGGAGGAAGAAAGCCACACCGGAGACCAGCGCGAGGGTGAGCGACTGGGTGGTTCCCGCGAAGACGGAGGCGAATCCCGCGATGCCTTGGAAACCATACGCCGCGGGGTTGCACAGCGCGATGGCCTTGGTCTGGAGGAGTTGGGAATCCCGCTCGAAGAAGAACAGCCACGCGGCGAGCGTGTAGGCGAGCGTCACGAACCACCGGACGAAGGCCGGGAGTGGGATCTTGGGAGCCATGCCGCAGAACGCGACTCCGATTCCGTGCAGCAGGCCCCAGATCACGAAGCCCCAGCCCGCACCGTGCCAGACTCCGGAAACGAAGAATACGGCGAGGGTGTTCCATGCCCACCATTTCACCCGCCGTCCACCAAGCGGCAGGTAGACGTAGTCGCGCAGCCAGCGGCCGAGGGTGACGTGCCAGTTGCGCCAGAACTCGCGGAGGTCGAGCGAGCCGTAGGGACAGCGGAAATTGAGGGTGAGCCGGATGCCGAACAGCAGTCCCAGGCCCACCGCGATGAAACTGTAGCCGGCGAAGTCGAAATAGATCCGGATGCCGAAGCAGACGCACTCGAACCAGACATGCCAGGCGTTCGAGGGATCGATCTCGAACTTGTCCGAGAGGATTCCGAGATTGTCGGCGACGATGAGCTTGTAAGCGAGGCCGAGGATGATCCACTGCAGCGCGGCCTCGAGGTTTTCGCGGTGGATGCGGAAGCGGGTTTGCTCGATCTGGGGCAGCAGCGACTCGCGTTTCTCGATCGGCCCGGCGACGATCTGGGGGAAGAACGAGGAGAAGCTGAGGTAGTCGAGGAAACGGGGGCGGGCCTGCGGATCGCGGAGGTTGTCGACCCAGAAGCCGATGGTCTGGAAGGTGTAGAATGAGAGTCCCATCGGGATAAGGACCGAGGGGATCCGGACATCCAGCCCGAGGGTCTCGTTGAGGACGAAATTCCAGTATTTGTAGTAAAAGAGGGGGGCGAGCTGGGCGATGAGCAGGATCAGGAAGATCACGCTCTTCGGGCGGTAGTGGATGCGGGTGGCCTGGAGCAGGACGGAGGCCCAACCGAGCAAGACGACCCACAGGAACGACCCGAGCGTAAGCCAGCTCTCCGAGGCGAGGAGAATGAGGGCGGTCGCCAGCAGGCAGAGTTTGGCGGCGGTGGTCTCCGCGCCGGGGCGGAACTTGCGCACGGCCGCCAGCACAAGGCGCGACCCGAGGAAACAGAGAACCAGCAGCTTCCAGAAGTCGTAAGAGGCGAAGTTCAAGGCTGGGCTGTCTCATGGGCTCCCTGCCTGCGTCGAGGCCGGGCTACCTTTTCATTCGCTTCCGGAGCGCCGGAATCCTCCCACGCTGCCGCCCTTGGTCACGGGCGCTGGCGCGACCGACCATGGGTTTTTCGGAGCTGTGGACCTGCCCTCATGAGCGAGGTCCGTCGAGCATCTCCGCCTGAGCATCGCATGCAAGCGGTTTGTTCAAAAAAAAATGAACCCGCCAATCACGGCAGGCAAAGGAGGCCGCGGGACGGGTTCGGAATCAGGCGTCGGGGATGGAAGCGGTGCCGGTGGAACGGAGGCGCGAGCGGAGAAACTGGATGATGAGCACGGCGGCGATGAGCACCGAGACCCCGGCGATCGCGGTGCCCGCCTTACCTTC
>JAUIGT010000654.1 GCA_030432615.1 Verrucomicrobiia bacterium | reverse complement strand
GACGGGCTGCGGCCCTTTTGATCGCTGGCTTCGTTGCGATTCAGTCAGGTAGCTCGCTACCTTCCTTCACCGCGCCTCGCCATCAATCAAAACGACTCGCAGTTTTTCATTCCATGATTTTTCAACCGTCTCCTAAAGATGCGTCATCCGCGCGCGCGAGCAAGCGGAGTCGAACGCGGAATCAACCCTCTTGAGCAATGGACCCAAGAGGGTTGAATTGGAGGGGGGAAGGAGCGACGCTGGCCGTCGCACGATGCGAGTGATCCGACGCTTTTTCCTGATCCTGATACTGCTGCTGGTCGGCGTGGCCATCTGGGGGGCGATCTATGCCCAGAAGAAGGGCTTCACCCGGACGTGGCGGGAGCTGGTGGAGGGCGAGTTCGCCAAGCGCGGCTACTACGTGGACATCGGGAAGCTCACCCTGGGGCCCTTCCAGGGACTGGTGGCGGAGGACGTCCGCTTTTTCCAGGATCCGCAGCGGCGGCGGGAACTGGCGTTCGTCGACAACGTGATTCTCGATCTCGACCTGAGCGACGTGCTGAATCGCGATCTCAGCGTGAACACCCTCGACGTCCAGGACGCCAGCCTGACCCTGCCGCTGACGCCGGGGCGGAGAGACAGTGAATTGCTGCAAGTGAATCGCTTTTCCGCCCGCCTCGTGGTCACGGAGAGCCAGATCGAGGTGGTCCGGGCCCAGGCCGAGGTGGCGGGATTCGCGGTCTCGATGAAAGGCTCGCTCTATCGCCCTCCGCTTCACGTGGCCCCGGTGGAGGTGACGGAGGCGGAACTGGAGGAACAGCGCCAGCAACTGTTGGAAATCCGGCGGCGGCTCGACCGGGTGCAGCGGGTGATCGATGAGCTGGGACGGTTCGAGTTCTCCCCCGACGATCCGCCGCGCCTGGAAATCGAATTCGCCGGAGACCTCGCGGACCTGGCGCACCTGAACGCGACCGTGCGCTTGGCGGCGCCGGAGTTCCGGCGCGGGGCCTACACCGTTGAGCAGCTCGATGCCCAGGCGGAGTACGACGGGGAAAGCCAGCTGGGAGTCATCAAGGAACTTCACCTGAGGGATGCGCTGGGCGATCTCCGCCTCCGCTGCGACTGGGAGGTGAGCGACAAGACCGTCGATTTCGAACTGGAATCGTCCGCGGATCTTCCGGGCATGATCGCCGCGATCTGGCCGAATCCGAAGCTGGGCGAAGTGGTTTTCTTCTCACCTCCGCGCGTGCGGGCGGAGGGAACGATCCGGTTGGATGAACTGGGTGCGACGGTGCTGCCGCGGGTGCCGATGGAGGTGGTCGGCGAACTGCGGAGCGAGCGATTCGGCAGTCGCGGCGCGGTGTTCGACGGCATGGAGATGCAGTTTTCCGTTTCGGGCGGTCGCTATTACGTGCGCAACCTGCGGCTCGATCACAAGTCCGGCCTGATGCTGGCCAACCTCATGTACGATCCGGCGCGAACGGAGGACCGATTCCGCTACCAGAGCGAGATTCGGCTGGATCCGGAAGTGCTGATGCCGTTCGTGACCTCGGAACGGACGAAGCATTTTCTCTCCGACTGGCAGTTCGACGACAGCTCGGCGGTCTATTTCGCGGCCTTGGGCGAGGGTCCGTCCCTCGATCCCGAAACCTGGAACACCCGGGGCGTCATCGACCTGCGGCAGTTCCGGCGTCGCTCGGTGCCCTTCGATCATCTCGAAACCGAGTATGCCTCCGTCGGGCCGGTGCACGAGTTCCGCAACCTCAGCGTGGAGCGGCCCGAGGGCCGGTTGACCGCGGGACTGGTGCGGCATCACGTGGAGGAGCGCACCTGGGAAACCGAGGACCTGCGCAGCACGCTCGATCTCTACGCGACCCTGCGAGCGGTGGCGCCGTCGGTGGCGAAGTCGTTGGAGGCGTTTCGTTTCAGCCATCCGCCGGAGGTTCGCATGCATGGCCTGGTCGATCGTCGGGAGCCGTCCGAAGACCCTGCGGCGCCCCCGCCCCGGCATGATTTCGAGCTGAGTTTCGCCAGCGAGCAGCCCGCCACCTTCGAGTTTCTCGGTCGCCCGCTGCCGCTCGCGCACCCGGCGGGAAAGGTTCGTGCTTCGGAAGGCAAGCTGCGCCTCACGGAATTCGAGGCCGGACTGTTCGGAGGCACGGCCCGGGCGACGTTCGAGACCGACCGGCTGGAGAGCGACGGTGCCTTCCGGTCCACTCTCTCCGCCGAGGGACTCGACTACGGGGAGCTGCTGCGCCTCTACGGAAACAGTGAGCGCCGGGCGGACGGCCGGTGGAGCGGAGACCTGGCCCTCTCCGGCAAGCTCGGCGAGCACGATTCCTGGTCGGGTCAGGGGGCGGTGCGGTTGCGCGATGGCGATCTGCTGGCACTGCCGGCATTCTCTCCCGTCATCGACAATCTGCTCCAGGCCCTGGCCGCCTTGAAAAGAGTGGCGGCGGTGGGGAACGAGCCCGCGAGTCCCGGGGACGAACCGGGTGAATCGGTGCCATCGAAGCCGGATCCGGCCCCGGTGGGTGCTTCGGCCGATCTCGAGATCTCGGAAGGGGTGGTTTCGGTCCTCGACCTGCGTTCCACCAGCGAAACGCTCCGGCTCACCGGCGGGGGAACCATCGACAGCGCTTCGCGCGCCATCGCCATCGATCTTTCCGTGGCCTGGCGGGAGGATCCGCGAGTCGGCCTGGGAATCGAGGCCCGCGGTCCGCTCTCGGCTCCGAAATGGCGGCTCAAGCTGCCGGTCGAGTCCCGATAGCGCCACCGGAGCGCCGATACACCTCTCGCTTTACTTTCCCGGTGCGGCCACGTAGTTTCCGGCCCGCGCGCCGGCGGTTCTCCGCCGAAGGTGTGCCGACATTTCCTGACCTCCCATGTCGACCGAACTGACACGCAATTTCTCGATCATCGCTCACATCGATCACGGGAAGACCACGCTCTCGGATCGCCTCCTGGAGTCGACCCAGACGATTTCGCAGCGGGAGAAGCAGGATCAGTTGCTGGATTCGATGGATCTCGAGCGTGAGCGCGGCATCACCATCAAGTCGCATCCCGTGACGATGCGCTACACCGCGAAGGACGGGAAATCCTATCAGCTCAACCTGTTGGACACGCCCGGGCACGTGGATTTTTCCTACGAGGTGAGCCGCAGCCTGGCCGCCTGCGAAGGCGCGCTCCTGCTTGTGGATGCGG
>JAUIGT010000653.1 GCA_030432615.1 Verrucomicrobiia bacterium | reverse complement strand
CCGACTTCCGCGGGAGTTCGGAGGAGATCTATCGTCCCGGGGCCGGAGTCGTCGAGCAGGTTCACGAGGGCCCGGGCGGGACCAAGACGGTGCGACGCGTTCGTGGTTCGGACGAGATCGAGGTCGGCTACAACGGCGAGCCGAGCGACGATCCGGAAGTCGAGGACGCGGCGGCCCTGGTGGCCGATGCCTACACCATGTTCCTCTTCGGGGCCTCGTGGCTGCTGGAAAAAGGCGAAGGCTTTCGCTACCTCGGCACCCGCGAACTGGACGGACGCGAGTGCGACCTGGTGGAGGTCCGCTTGCGGCCCGGGATCGGTCGTTCGGAAAACGATCGAGCCGTGGCCTGGATCGACCAGGAGGACCGGCTCATGCGCCGCGTGACCTTCACCCTGAATGGTCTCGAATCCACGCAGGGCGCCGAGGTAGATGTGACCATGGATGACTTCATCGAGGCGCCCGACGGCAGCCAATGGCCGGGGCATTTCATCGAGATGATCCGCAAGCCGGTCAACACCCAGGCCCACGACTGGCGCACGACTTCGCTGGTGGTGGATGGGATGAAGGTGAAGTGAAGCTCATTCGACCGCGAAAACCTCGCGGACGACGCGCGGTCGCGTGAAGATCAACGTCGCCCCGATCGCCGTTTCCGGCAGGCCGGTCAGCCGCGAGAGCGCCGCGCGATAGACGGTCATCTGCGAGGTGTAGTGAGCGACGGCGTCGGCGATTTCGGCCTCCGACTCCACCCGGTTGGTCTTGAAGTCGATGATGTGGCCGGCGACGAACGCGCCTGTCGCATCGCGTTCGAGAACGACGCGGTCGAAGACTCCGGAGATCCATTCGCTTTCCGGGGTGATCATCTCGAAACGCTTCTCCCGCCAGACGAGGGGAGCGCGGTAGGTTTCGGCAAGGAAACACGCTCGAATCTCCGGCGTTTCGAGCGATGCCTCGGCCTGTCGCCGGGCCTCGGCGGCGTGTTCGGGGAAGGGGCGGAGGAGGCGGTCCCAGTCGCTCGGAGGCTCGCTGTCCAGCCATTCGATCGATTCGAAAAGGGCATGCACCGCCGTTCCCAGGCCGGTGGCGGAGGCGCTCTCGGGAACGAAGAGCTTGGCCGCGCCTCCCCAGCTACGGCGGTCGGCGGCGTTCGAGGGGATCCGACGACGGCGAAGCGGAAAGCGGCGGGTGCCCGTCACGGGCGGACGGGGGGGCGCCGGTTCTTCGCCTTCCGCTTTCTCGTCCCGTCCGGTCCCGACTTCGGCAATCCACTCCGGATTCCCCGCCTCGTAACGGATCCTCACCGGCACGTCGCCGATGAACTCATCGACCGGATCGAACCCGGCCGCCTCGAACTGCCGTGCCAGGAGCACGGCGCTGGCGGTGCTGTCCTGCTTGTTGGGAAGCTTGGGCAGGATGACGTGGTTGGCGTAGCGGGCGCGGGTCAGGGCCACATACATGGCGCAGAGTTCCTCCAGGGAGGTGTCCATCTCGGCCTCGAGGTAGGCGCCGCGGAGAGGCTCGACGGCCTTGGCGAGTTCCTTGCGCGGAGCGGTCATGACCCATTCGAGTTGGCGGGCGTCGTCGTAGCCCTTGACCGCGTCCATCTCGTGGAGCGAGGTGATGGCGTCGGGCTTCAGGTCGGCGACGATGACGGCGTCGAAGGTCAGTCCCTTCGCCTTGTGGATGGTCATGATCTGGACCACGCCGGCCGAGGGCGTGTCGGCGGCGGTATAGCTGTCCAGGTAGTGAAGAAACTCGTCGATGGAGCGCGAACCCTTGAGATCGAATCGTCGGCAAGCCTCGGAAAGCTGCTCGATGCGGCGCCGGGAAAAATCGTCGAGTCGATCGCCCAGCCCGATTTCGAGTTGTTCGATCCAGCGGACAAACACCGCGCCGAAGCCGCGGTCCTGCAGTGTCTCCAAGGTATGACGAGGCAGGTCGTAGCGAGCCTTGCCGAGCGCCTCGTAGTCGAGCGACCGAAGTCCCGGCGTCATCGCGAGGTGTTCCCAGGCGGAGGTGTCGCCGGGGTGGGCGGAAAATTTCAGCAGGGCGCGGAACGACGTCGCGACCGGATGATCGGTGCCGACCGGCATCTTGCCCTCGACCATCACCGGGATCTGTCCGTCCTGGCGAACATAGTCGGCCAACGAGGCCGCCTGCTTGCCTCGTCGCATGAGCACGGCGACGGACAGGGAGTTGCCCACCGGGTCGATGGCGCGCAGCGTTTCCAGGACCACCTGCCAGACGGCGTTCTGGCCGGAGAGTTCGGCGTCCTCGGATTCGCTTTCCTCGATGGTGAGGTAGCGGAAATAGCCGGGGCGATTCTCGGTCAGCGGACTGGGCGCATGTTCGCCGGCGTTGGTGTTCTTCCAACGATCGAGGATGACGGGCGCGTGATCTTCGCCGAGCAGGCTGGCGAGGTTTTGCCAGTTGCCGAAGGCGGTGTTGACGGCATCGAGCAAGACGGGGCCGGAGCGCCAGGAGACATCGAGGTGGTCCTCGGCGATCCAGCGATCCTCGGGACGGGGCGGCTGGTTGTAGCGGTTCCGGATTTCCTGGAAGAGACGCGAGTCGCCGCCGCGCCAACCGTAGATGGCCTGTTTCTCGTCGCCGACATAGTAGAAGGTTCGCTCGCCGGAATCGTCCTCGATGACCTCCTCGATCAGGTTGCGCAGCACCTGCCACTGGCGGCGGCTGGTGTCCTGGAATTCGTCGATCAGCCAGTGGTGGAAGAGCCCGTCGAGCCGGTAGTCGATCCGCAGTTTCCGCGTGGCGGCGTCGGGCACCTCGTCGAGCATCGACAGCTCGGAAACGCTCTCGGCCCGGGCGGCATCGTCGGGCGCTGCACCGGCCAGCAGGATGAGGATGTCGTCGAAACTGAGCCGTCCTGCCCGGCGCACGTCGCGGTGGTAGAGCGACTCGTAGCGCCGGACGATGTCGTGGATGCCGGCGGTCTGCTGGAGCTTGGAAACGACTTCCTGCTGGAGGACGAACCCGGCGGCGTCGGCGAGCGCGCGGGAGGTCTCGCGGTCGAGTTGGAGGAGCTTGTAGTATTGCAGTTCCGTCACGCTGCCATCGTGGAATCCCTCGAACTGGTCCAGGGCCTTCTCGAGAACGCCGCCGATGTTGCGGCCGGTGGCGCCGCCGGAAAAGTAAGGCAATTCCTCGGCCAGTTTCGCGAAGCCGTTG
>JAUIGT010000652.1 GCA_030432615.1 Verrucomicrobiia bacterium | reverse complement strand
TAGAAAATCAATATTTTTCATATCCGCTAACGACCTTTTTCCCGGGATGTCGGGATGACAGGAAATCGCCTCCGGGGCATAGTGCGAAACGATGAGGGATGGCAGGAGAGTCTCCGGTGCGCCGTTCGTTCCGGCCTTGATGCGAGCGTTTTTCTCGTGGGCGGTTTTTGCGTTGGCCGAGATCGTCTCGTCGGCTCCGGTTGCGGTTCCGGAGCTGGAGAAGGCGGTCGCCGGCGCGGCTCCGGGGACGATCATCGAGGTGGAGAACGGGATCTGGCGCGACCAGGTCCTGGATCTGATGGGGCGGGGAACAGTCGAGGCGCCGATTGTGATTCAGGCGGCGGTTCCCGGAGGTGTGGTGTTTTCGGGGAAATCGGCGATCAGGCTTTCCGGCGCCCACCTCGTTCTCGACGGCTTTTTTTTCCGCGACGGAGAGGCGCCGGAGAAAACCGTGATCGCCCTGGAGGGGGAGCACCTGCGCCTTACCAACGTGGTCATCGACAGCTACAACCCCGGCGATCCCGAATCGCGCGAGGACAAGTGGGTGACCCTCCGCGGTCAGTATCACCGTGTCGATCACTGCACCTTTCGCAACAAGACCTCGCGCAGCGTGACGTTGACGGTCTGGCGAGACGATGACACGGCCGACCATCATCTCATCGAGGCGAATCACTTTCACACCCGGCCCCCGGGCGGGAAGGGGAACGGCTACGAGACGCTGAGGATCGGCACCAGCGACCATTCCAAGTCGGATTCCCTGACGACGGTGAAGGGCAACCTGTTCGAAGCCTGCGACGGGGAGATGGAGATTGTCTCGGTGAAAGCCGGGCGCTGCCTGATCGAGGGCAACAATTTTCGTCGCTGCGCGGGAACGTTGACTTTGCGCCACGGCGATGGCTCCCGAGTCTCGGCAAATCTGTTCGCGGGGCTGGGGAAGAAAGGGAGCGGCGGGCTGCGGGTCTACGGCGCCGACCACCTGATCACGGGAAACGTCTTCGTCGGCCTCGCCGGACGGGGAGGGGCGGCCCTGGCGTTGCAATCGGGACAGGAGAATCCGGAGCTGAACGGGTATCGGCGGGCCGAGAATCTCCACATCGAGGGAAACTTGTTCGCCGCCAATGAAGGGCCGGCGATTCGTCTCGACACGGAGTACGGGAACGACCGCCGGGTGCAACTGCCGCGGCTTCTGGTGGTGCGTTCCAACACCTTTTCTGGTAGTGATGTGGAAGGAATGGTCGATGGCGCCGATCGCGGCGGATTCGAACTCAGATGGGAGAACAATCGCGTCTTTGCCGGCAACCAGATCCCGAGCGAGATCACCTCGAAGTTTTCCCCGCCTTTGAACAAGGAAAACGTGGGGGCGCCGTGGTATCGTGACCAGCTTCCGTGACCGGATGCAGATCCAGACGGTCCGGGACGATTTTCCTTCCCGGGAATTGATTTGTTTAACGCTTTTTAATATTATTGAAATTCAAACCAAATTCGCTTTGTTGCCTTCTCGCAAGCGCCCGGCCTGTCCATGAAATGTCCGCATTGTTCACGACCCGTCGATCATGACGCCGAGAGTTGCTACTCGTGCGGTTATTCGCTGACGAAGGCGGAATCGATCTTCGGGCGCAACTACGTGCAGATGAATCGACTGCACGACGCCGCCCACTGCCTGCGGAAACCCGAGCGCGACGCCTTGGAGGATATCATCGACCAGATGGAGATGCGTTTTCCGCAGTTGCTCTTCTGCACCTATCTCGGGGCACTGAGTCAGCAGGTGAGACTGAACGAGCTGGGCTTCTGGTTGCTGAACCATGCGGAGGTGCGGGGCGCGGATTTTGCCCGACCCAACGAGAATGCCGTGCTACTGCTGATCGACGTCAACACCAAGCAGGCCGGTATCTCGCTCGGTTACTTCAGTGAAATCCTGCTTCCCGAGGACGAAGGCTATCGCTGTCTCCAGGCGGCTCGACCCTACTTGGTGAATGCCGCCTACGGCCAGGCGCTGGCCACCATGTTCCGAAAGATCGGGCGCTCACTGAGTCGCCGGGCTCGGCACCTGAAACGAAATCCCGCCGAATTGGAGGAAGCGATCAAGCGGCGCCCCGCCGTGCCCACGGTTTCCGGTGGGAGCGGCGCTGACGGGGCCGCGAATCGCGCCGACTCCGTTGACGCTGGCGGAGCCATGATGCCGGGGCAGGCCTGAATCGGAGACCGGAAATTCCCCCTTTACCTTTGGATGAAACGCCTCTCACTCAGCCTCGCGGTCCTGGCCTTGCTGCCCCTGGCGGCAGTGGCGGCCAAGATCGAGCTGCCCGAGTGGGAAAAGTCGGACGGGGAGGGATTTGCCCTCGGGGGAGGACTCTGGCCGGCGGAGGCCCTGCCGGAGCCCGGCGGCGCCGAAGCCGCGGCGACCGTGCGTGATCTCTCCGCCGCTCCGCCGCCGATTCCCTCCAGCAATGGGCGCGCCGCCGATGTCGTCGCCGTGAGCCGCCCCCCGGCCCTGGGACAGATCGAAACCGCCTCGTTGAAACCGGTGACGGGCCTGCGGGTGCCGACGCCGATGCTCATGCCCCTGCGGATCGAGGAAGTCTACGCCCACGAGCTGCCTCCCGTGGAAGGCGAGCTGCGGGACCAGTATTTCTCGATGCGGCCCGACTTTCACCTGGTCGATCCCCAGCACCTGCTCACCGAGCAGAAATCCCACGACATCGAGCGCTTCCTCGAATACCACGCCGACGAAGCCCGGTTCGACATCTGTCTGATGCTCTTCGGTGGAACGCAGAAGATTCCCGCCGACATTTCCCTGGATCAGAAGCACCAAGAATGGTTCGGCGATGGCACCGTGGTCAGCGTGGCTTACTTCCTGGAACACCCCGAACGAACCAGGATCCAGTATTCCGAGGCGGTGAAAGCGAAGCTGGCGCCGGCGGTCTTCGAACAGATTTTCCGGAGCTGCGTCCGCGAGGCCCAGGTGGCGGAGACCGCTTTCGACCAGGTCGAGCGTTTCGCCATCGAGCTTTCCATTCGTCTCTACTGGATGGACAAGCTGCTGGAGCGCCAGGCGGCCGGGGAGACCATCGCCACCACCCACGAGGAACTGAGTCAGCCGGAATGGCAGGACCTGGGATCGCCTCAGGGCCAGGGCTCGTCGGCGCCGTCCCGCGGTGCGGAAGTCGTCGCCAAGTTGGTCGCTTTGCC
>JAUIGT010000651.1 GCA_030432615.1 Verrucomicrobiia bacterium | reverse complement strand
CATCATCACCCGGGCCCCAAAACGATCCGACAACCACCCCGCGGGGACTTGCGCCAGCGCGTAGGCGAAGAAAAAAGCCGAGAGCACGGCTCCGGTCTGCTTGGGGCCGAGTCCCAATGCCTCCTGAAATTCGTCCAACTTGGCGATTTCCGCGATGCAGATCCGATCGAGGTAGAGCAGCACCGCCGCCAGGGTGGTGACGCCGACGACCTGGTAGCGAACGCGGGTAGGCATGGTTCAATGAAATCTCACGCGAGTTCGCTGCGGCGAACCCGGTTGGCGGAGTCCTCGAAAAGTTCCGGAAGCAGCGAGGTGCCCAGGCCGGGATCTTTCGGAGCCAGGAGACGTCCCGCCTCGATCTCGGGCGGTCGATCGATGAGTCGCTCGTAGAAGGTCCGGATATGGGCACGAACCGTTTCCTGGAACACGACATTGGCCGAGGCCACCGAACAGTGCAGGCCGGCGAACAGGGTCAGTGGGCCGGTGCAATCGTGCATGGTGGCGGGAATGTTGAAGGCCTGCGCCAGGTCGATGATGCGGCGCGTTTCACTGATTCCACCCGCCCAAGTCGGATCGATCATGAGATAGTCCGCCGCCCGGGCATTGAGGATGTCCAGGTAGTCGTTGCGTCCGAGCCGCATCTCCGTGGCGGCGATCGGCAGGCCGGCCCGGTCACGGAAGTCGGCCAGCGTAGCCACGTTGTCGACCCGCAGGACGTCCTCCAACCAGAGGGGCCGGATCTCCCGCAACGCCTCCGCGAGACGCAGCGCCGCCGGCAACTGGAAGAAGGCGTGCCCTTCAATCATGATCTCGATGCGGTCCCCCACTCTCGAGCGGATCTCCCGGAGTGGGCGCATTCCCTCCTCGATATCGGCCATGGAAAGATAGAGCCCCCCGTTGCGGTGGGCATGCCGATCGAAAGGCCAGAGTTTCATGCCAGCGATGCCCTCGGCGATCAGTTCCTCGGCGAGATCGCCCGCCGCATGGATCGATGCCCAGTTGTCCTGGAGCGGGCCCGGGGAGCCTTCGTCACCATGACCCGGCCATCCTGGATGGAGGGTGGCGGCGGGCGCTCCACCTTTGACGGCTCCGTATCCCGGGCCGCCGCACGTGTTGTAGATCCGGACTTTCCGCTGGACAGCTCCGCCGAGCAATTGCCAGACAGGCTGCCCGCAGGATTGCCCGAGAAGGTCCCACAAGGCGACATCGATGGCCGAGAGCGCCCGCATTTCCGCACCCGGGCTCCCGAAAGCGGTGCATCGCTCGTAAAGGAATCGCCAATGGGCCTCGATATCCGTCGCTTCCGCGCCGAGGAGCCTTTCGGCCATCCAATCGTGAATCAGGCCTTCGATCGCCTGGGGTGTGTAGTAGGTCTCACCGCATCCGACCAAGCCGTCATCGGTGTGAATCCGAACCAGGAGTAGGTTCGGCATGATCCCCGCGGGAATCGCGGTTTCCAGGGCGATGATTTTCGGCATCATCAGCATCACACACCATGCCGATGCCGTGCATCAAGCCTCGAATGTAGCCATACGCAAACAGGCGCCCCAGCATCGTGTATCCCGGATCACCTTCGCTCTCGCCCTCCAACTGGGGCACGTGGTCCGGGCGGATCGGTCCATCGAACCCGACGTCGCGGAGCGCCCGCATGGCCGCGGCCATGTCGGTGGGACCGTTGTCGTGGAAGGTTTCCACGAATCGCTCGGCGGTTCCCCGAACGTCCCGGAAATGAACGTAGCGGATGTGTTTACCGAGGCGCCGGATCGTCGCCGGAATATCGACTCCCATGGCCGCGAAGGTGCCCTGGCAGAAACAGATCCCGCTGGCCGGACTGGGAAAGCGGTCCATCAGGCGTTCGAAGTTCTCGACCGAATTCATGATGCGGGCCTTCCCCGCGAACTCCGGGAGTGGCGGGTCATCCGGATGCATGGCCAGCGTGACTCCCGATTTTTCCGCCACAGGGAGAGCCACCTCCAGGAATGCTTCCAGCCGTTCCCAGTGATCGATCACCGAAACGGCCGTGGAATCGATGGCGCCACCGGATGCGTGGTTCAGCGTGACGGCCCGTTCCGCTTCCTCCAGATCGAAGGCGGTGACCAGGGCCCCGCCACGTTCGCGGACATCGAGACGGGTACGCACCCAGTCGGTCCCCACCATGAAATGGTAGCAGATCAGCGGAATCTCCGCCTGCCCGAGGTGCTCGATCAGGCGAAGGAATGCCGCTCTCTCCCTTCCGTCGATGTCGGCCCCCTGCTTGATGGCTTCCAGGGGAAGAAAGCCCTCCACGGCAGCGACTTGCAGTCCCGCCTCCTCCACGCGAGCCTTGGCGGAGAGCACATCCGCCAGGGTGGGGCCGGGATAACGAATGACCACTCCCTCCACGCCACATTGCGCGGCGAGGCGCAGGTTTTCCGGGGACAACGGCGAAAGGACGGTTGCCAGCTTCATGCCCGGTCCCACCGAATGGGGCGAATCTCAGTAATTCACGCTCAACTCCCGGGTCACCTTGGTCATGCCCTCCTGGGTTTCCAGTCGCTTGGTGTCCGGATCCTTGAAAACGTCGTTGTTGGAAACCGGTTTGATCTCGGAATTGGCACAACCGCCGAGAAGCAGCAGGGCGATCGAGGCGAACAGGAAATGGAAAGAAGCGGCTTTCATGGTCTCAAGGAAGAGCAGAAGAACGAGGAAGGTTCGAGTCAGACAGTCGAACGATCCCTATCTTTGAGCCGTTCATTCGGTCAGGCAAACGCGAAAATGCCTTCCAGAGAGAGCATTCGTGCGGTGCAGGTTGGGGCCACTCTTCGGCTATCGGGTCGAGCCGGCATCATTCGGCCGACTCTGCGGCCGCGTCTCCTTCGTTGCCGACTCCCATCTCCTGCAGCTGGAGTTCGAGTTCCTCCAGATAGCGACGGAGATCTTCGTCGTCGGACTCGGGGCTCACGATGACGCCGTTCACGTCACCCGGACCCCCGAAGACGCTGAAGCTGCTGTATCCTTCGTAGCTGGGACCTTCGTAGTTGAATTCGAAGACCGTCGTCAGCGGCGCGACATTGTAGACGCGGCGCTTGAAGCCCTGTTGCTTGTCGTCGTTGAAACGATCGTCCAGCAGGCTTTCGAGTTCGGGACCGACCGGCATCCAGTTGGGATCGATCAGACCAGGAGTCACCCCGACGACGCCGTCGCGCTCCAGGAACAGGCCC
>JAUIGT010000650.1 GCA_030432615.1 Verrucomicrobiia bacterium | reverse complement strand
AACTGATCGACACGGAATCCGAGATCGATTTTCGACCCCTGCCCGAGGACGACCCCAAGGTTCGCCAGCCCGACATCGGCCGGGCGCGGGAATGGCTGGGTTGGGAACCCAGGGTTTCCTTCGACGAAGGACTGGTCGAAACCATCGCCTATTTTCGGAAGGTGCTCGGAAAATGATTCAAATCTGAGAAAAATCGGTTTCTTTGAAAAAACCCCGACAAAATAAGGTTGCCAGACGGGATGGCACCGGGTTACAAGCAGAATTCCCAACCCAATTTCGAACATGAAACGACTTTCCATTCTCGCGGCTTTTCTCGTTTTTTCGTCCCTGATTTCCGCCCACGCCCAGCAGGTCCAGGTGGAATCGGTGGATGTGAAGAGCGTCAAATTCGACACCCAGCCAACCCCTCAGTTCGAGGCCGGGAACGTGAAGACCAAGAACATCCCCAACCCCAAGGATTGGTTGGAGGTGGAAGTGGAGTTCGAGGCGAAGGCGAACCAGCGGGAAGCGGTGATTCCGGAAATGCTGTTTCGCTATTACGTCGCCATCGAGGCGGCGGACGGTTCGACCAAGTTGCTCACCGGCGATGTGAACCACGTCAATGTGGTCTCGGGCGAAGAATATTTTTCCGCCGTCTACATTTCGCCGATGACCCTGGGGACGATCACGGGAGATTTTCGGCGGTTCCAGACCGGCGCGGTGAAGGCTGTGGCGGTAGAGGTCTTCTTCAACGGCGTCTCCAAGGGGGGAGCGAATGAAGGAGGGCCATCAGGCCGTTGGTGGGAACAATTGCAGAGTCAGCCCGGGGTGCTCGGCCGCGAGAAGACACCTTTTGCTCTTCTCTGGATTGACCGATACGCGGATGTGAAGCAGGGCAACTGAGTTCAGCGGGACGATCGGAGGAGCGCTCCGATTCTGGAAGGCCCGTTGACGGGCACTGCGGACTTGTTTATTTCTCGACACGATCATGGCGGAAGAACGCATCACGACAATCAACCTTGGCTCACAGCATGTCGCCGGAGCCGTCTTCTCGAAGTCACCCGGGGGCGGATTGGCTCTCAGAGGATACCATCGTTCCGACCTGCTGGGTGATCCCGGTGCCGAAGGGCAGCAGATCGGCCAGATGAAGATGGCGCTCAGCGAGGTGATTGGCGCGCTGAAAATAAAGGGAAGCGAGCCCAAACTGGTCATCTCGGGACAACCGGTCTTCATTCGCTTCGTCAAGCTCCCTCCGCTGGATCTGGATCAGGTGGATCAGATCGTGGAATTCGAGGCCCAGCAGCAGGTTCCGTTTCCCATCAATGAGGTGGTCTGGAACTACCAGTTGATGGGGGATCCCGAAGACATCGACGTGGAAGTGTTGTTGGCGGCGATCAAGTCGGACGAATTGGGGCAGATCGATGATGCAGTGGTGGCTGGAGGATTGAAGTCGACCGGTTTCCAGGTCGCGCCGATGACGCTTTTCAATTCCTTCCGGTTCAACTATCCGGACCTGGAAGGAACCACGTTGATCATCGATATTGGCGCCCGGACCACGAACCTGATCTTCGTCGAAGGCACCAAGATGTTTCTCCGAAGCATCAAGATCGGCGGTATCGACATCACCCGTGCCATCGCAAAGGAGTTCAATGTCGATTTCCAGGATGCGGAGCAGCGCAAGATTGCGGATGGGTTTGTCGCTCTGGGCGGCCCCTATGCCGATCACGAGGACCCCGTCATCGCCGGAGTTTCCAAGGTTATCCGGAATTCGCTCACCAGGCTCCACTCCGAAATCATGCGGACCACGAACTTCTACCGGAGCCAGCAGGGAGGCAGTGCTCCCGAGTTGGCGCTTCTCAGCGGTGCCACGGTGGGGCTTCCGTTCATCCGCGAGTTCTTCGCGGAGAAGCTGAATATTCCGATCGATTACTTCAACGCACTCCGCAACGTCACCGTGGGAGGTGGCGTCAACAAGGAGGTCATCGCGACTCAGGCTCACACCCTCGGCGAGATCGTGGGAGCGGCGGCCGCCGGTCTCACCAGTCCTCCGGTCAATCTCGAGTTGGCGCCGGAATCGGTGCAGAAGGCGCGGGAATTTCAGAAACGCAAGCCGGCGCTGGTTCTCTCGACGTTGACTCTCGCCGGGCTTCTCGGCGCACTGGGACTTTGGTATTCGAAAGCCGCCGACTTGGCGGAGCAGAAGAGCGAGAGTCTGGCCACCCAGGAGAAGGCCTTGTCCGAGCATTCGGCAGCGCTGAAGGATCTGAAGTCGCAGTTGGATGCGATCGAAGCGAAGAAAGACCCGTTTGTTGATGCGGTGACGAACAGGGCCTATTGGACGGCTGTCTTCAATGACCTGAGTCAGAGGATGGATACCGACCTGATGTGGATCACCCTGCTCGAGCCCTTGGCTCAGGGGGTGTCGGTCACCGAGGACATGGTCTCTGACGCAGCGTCGGCCGCGTCCTCCGGGCTCACCCTCGAAACCCAGCCACAGGGGCAGGGGGCCGCGGGTGGAGGCGGGCAGGATGGAGGTGATTCGCTGCTCATCGATGCCGTGCGCATCAAGGGACTCTACCGATCCAATGATCGGGGTGCGGATATCGTGGTCGACTATCTCGCCAACCTGCGGGAATCGACCTTTTTCGACTTGGAGGACAGGAGCACCAACGAGTTGCTGATCAAGGCGGATCCCGTCGTGCAGTACAGCGGCCAATGGGAGATGGTCCTGCCACTCCCGGAGGGTGCTCGAATCCCCTACACGAAGTGACGAATTTTACGAGAAATTAGATGAAAGGTAACACTTGGTTGGTTGGATATGTCGTGGTGACCGTGCTTGTGGTCGGCGGTGCGGGATTCTTTTTCTTTCAGGGCCATGCCGCCTACAACGAAGGTTTCTCGGGGTGGGATAGCCGGGCGAGCAGAATCGAACGCCTGGAAAAGGATGTCCCCTATCCCAGCGAAGAGAACGAAGAGCAGCTCAGGTCGGTCGTCGAATCCTACAACGCCGATGTGAATGCTCTCTACGAGAGCCTCTCCCGCTACCAGAAACCGCTGAACGAGGAGATCTCCGACAGTGATTTCACGACCCAGCTCCTGGCGAAGAAGGTGGAGGATTTCCGGAAGTTTGCCGCCGAGAACGATTTGGCGATCGATTCCGAGGACCAGTTCTACATGGCGATGAGCGCCTACCAATCTACGTTCCCGAAGCCGGACATCGTGCC
>JAUIGT010000649.1 GCA_030432615.1 Verrucomicrobiia bacterium | reverse complement strand
TCCGCGGCCAACGGCATCCGGTCGTCGGGCACCCTCGATGCGCTCGGGCAGATGTCCTCGGACGTCCAACTCGCCCTGAGCTTCACCGAGAGCACGTCTACGGCCGCGACCTTCTGGGTGCCCGATCGCACCGGCGACGGTGCACCCGAGCAGATTCGCTACGCCTGGGGCGGCACCACGGGCGACCCGGTTACCTACTCCATCAACGGTTCGACGCCCGTGGCGGTGGGTGACGACCGGGTCTACATCTCCGACTGCTACGAAAAGGGCGGCGTGATGCTGGAACTGACCGAGGACCTGAAATGGAAGGAAGTGTGGAAAGCGCCCGACTTCGGGATTCACTGGGTCACGCCGCTTTTGAAGGACGGATACCTCTACGGATTTCGCGGGCGCAACGAACCCGATGCCTGGCTGGCCTGCTACGATGTGAAGACCGGCGAGGAAAAGTGGCGAGAAGACCTGCGGTGGACCTCGCCGGGACCAGGGGGGCGCGACTACAACTTGAGCTTTTTCCGCGGGAATCTCCTCCAGGCCGACGGTCGGACCTGGGCGCTCGGAGAGTTGGGCACCCTGGCCATTCTCGACCTCAGCCCCGAGGGCGTGGAGGTGGTCGATCGCACCGAGTTGTTCCTGGCGCGATCGACCTGGTCGCTGCCGGTGCTGCATCGGGGCCTGCTCTACGTGTCGCAGCACGAGCAGAACTACCTCGACAACGGCCCGCCGCGATTGATCTGCTACGATCTCCGCGCGGCGGAGTGAGCTTGGAGCTTGGAGCGCAGTCAAAATACAGACAACACCCCTAGTTATGCGCTGGCGCGTGGAGGCGGAATGCCCGGGAGCGAAGTATGTTTTCTTGGTGGGGGCGAAGGTAGACCGCGCTCGGGAGATCCCTCGGCTTCGCTCGGGATGACAAGGGAAGTGAGCTGGCTGGAATGCTGGGTCGGAGTCGGGAAAATGGGTCACGCCCCTGGATCCGGCGCGGCGGCGGAGTGCGTCGCGGAGCGACGAGGCATGACAGGGGGGCGTTTCAACGCCCGTTGGGGGGGAACGCGAATCTTGGTGCGTCGCGAAGCGACCGCTCACTGCCTTGGCTACTCTCGCGTAACCTCCAGATCGTCGATCCAGACCTCGGTGTCGGTTTCCGCCTGGCTGATGAAGCCGAGCCAGTAGAGGGTCTGCCATTCGGGATGCGCGTTCTTCAATCCCTCGAACCGGAGCGGGGATTGCCCCGGCAAGGTCACCACCAGGTCCCAGGTGCCCGCCTTTTCCCCGAGAGCCGCGGTGATCTCGAAGCGGATCCATCGATCGGTCGGCAGGTCCAGCAATTCGGCCCGGTTTCCGGCGCGGAGCTTTCCCTTTTCCATCCAGAGCGTCGGTCCGATGCGGTAGGGGTTGGCGTGGTTTCGCCATTCGTGCTGGAATACGGCGCCCGGGGCGAGTTTCAGCGAAAAGGCGCAGCGGGAGACGCCCTCCCCGTGCTCCGGAGAGACGACGATCATGGGGAAATAGCGCTGAGACTGCCCGGGAGTGTCGAGCAGGCGCAGGGCGCGCTTCCCGGAAGGCGCATCGGAAATCTCCCGCACCTCGACCCCGCCGAGCTTTTCATCCCCGCTGATCGAGGTGGCCGGCGGCAGGTCGCCGGTCTCGAAGTCTTCGCGGAACTCCAGCGATGGGGGTGGCGGCGGATCCCGCATTTCCGGGAACCGCAACTCCCGGCCCTTGGAGACCCAGCGGGTGTCACCGTAGAGTCCGGCCTTTTCATAGTCGAAGGGCTCGAATCCGATCTTCTTCACCGGTGAATTCTCCGGCAGATGAAAATCGCCGTTCGCCGGGTCGCGGAAGCCCGGGTCGGCAATGATCGAGCCGGCGTCTCTCCCGGTGGCCTTCCACTCCTCGAAGGTCTGTCCCTGGAAATCGATCGGTTTCCCGTCGCCGCGCCAGTAGAGGTTGTGATCGAGCTTCACGTTCCCGTCGTCCCAGTGACCGTGGAAAAGCTCACCGGAATCGAAGACCACGACGTTGCGCTCGAAAGTGAAGGAAAGGTGATCCTCGACCCGGCTGCGCTTGACCTGGTATTCGGTCGAGTTGGCGAGAATGTTGTTCCGGATGATGTTCTCCCGTCCGTAGTGCTGGTGGTATCCGCCCGACTTGGTACGGTAGACGAGATTCTTCTCCATCACGATCTCGGAGCTGCCTTCGTCGTTGTAGAGCCCCCATCCGCCGTAGCTCCACGAGAGGACGTCGTGGATGACGTTGTGGCTGACGCTGGTTCCCGGGGACGGTCCGAGGGTGTAGACGCCGCCCATGTCGCTGAGCCAGCCCCAGCCCAGGTGATGAATGCGGTTGTAATCGATCCGGTTGCGGACGGCGAGGCTCTCGGCGTAGCCCCATCGCCAGCCGACGGAAATGCCGGTGTAGAACAGGTCGGCGATCTCGTTGTGGGTGACGGTGTTGTCGCCCGAGTGACCGATCCAGACGCCGACCGCGCAGGGAAAGGTTCGACCGCCGTGCCTGACGAGGTTGTTGTCGATGACCAGGTGTTCGGTGCGTTCCGCCTCATCGGCGGCGATCCGGGTTTCCCCGAGTCGAATGCCGCCGGCGCCCAGGTCGTGGAAGTCGCAACGGGTGACGACGCTGTCGCGGCAGCCTTTGCGGAACCAGAGACCGTAGATGCCGGTGTGACCGACCTCGCAGTCTTCGAAACGGAGGTGGCGTCCGCCATCGACCTGGATCACGGCCTCGATCGGCGAGGCGGCCTGGGAAGGTTCGAAGCCTCCCGGAGGCGTGTTCCAGCCGGCGTGGCGAAAGGCGAGACCGCGAAAGGTGAGGTGCTCGACGAATTTCCCGGTCGCGGGATCGCCGACGATGACGAGCAGTTGATCCGTCACGGGCGCGAAGGCCTCGACCTTTTCGAGAGATTCGCCGGGGCGGGGGAGGTAGTGGAGTTTTCCCCCGGGCGCGAGAAACCATTCCCCGGGCTCGTCGAGCGCGGCGCGGTAGTTTTCCAGCACGAAGGCGGTGTTCCGCGTCAGCGGATTCCAGTGCTTCATCTGCCGGCCCGAGGTGAACAGTTTGCCGGCGGTGGCGTCGAATCCGTCGAGGAATTTGCGGGTGTTGTCCCACTTGTGAAAGAACAGCGCCTGCACGCGAGAGCGGTCCGCTTCGGGCACCTCGGAGAGCGAGACAAGATCGGCGGGATCGGCG
>JAUIGT010000648.1 GCA_030432615.1 Verrucomicrobiia bacterium | reverse complement strand
TTCGGGTAACCGGAATCCGCGTTCAACGCCCAGTCGCCACCGACCGGCTTCACGGCCACCGCGTGCCAGGTCGCCAGGTCGAGGCTGAACTGGATCTCGTAGCGCACCGACGTCCGCCACGAAACCGGCACGGTGAAACTCCCGTCGGCATGGAACCGGGGCCATCGATCGGGTGCCCTGACGAGCCCGTCCGGAGCGCCGACCGCCCACGCCAGCAGGTTGGGGATTCCGTCGAAATTGGCGTCGTCGTCCGGACCCGCATCCTCGAGCCCGGTCGCCCAGACGTCGTAGGATCGCTCCTCGACCTCCACGGTCGCGAAGATTCCCTGGGCCGGATTCTCGTAGGACGCCGAGGCCGTCGTCTGGCGCCAGATCGCCCGCACCATGAAATGCCACGGTCCCGCCGCGGGCAGCCTGGTGGAAAAGCTCGCCGCCCCCGGATCCGTCTGCTCGCCGATCCTCGTGTAGGGGCCATCGATGTTGCGCGAGCGATAGACCCGACAGCCCAGGAAATCCGGATCGCTCTCTAACGCCGCCGGATTCGTCCAGCTCAGGGTCAACCGGTCGTCCTCCACCCGCGACGCCAATCCCGTCACCGGTCGCGCCGGATGCGAACGCAGCACCGGATCCCCCATGATGGCGACGTGGCTCTGGTCGGGATTCGACCACGATTCGGAAACGGGAGGAAAGGGCCCATCGGGCTGATTCACCTCGCGAAGCACGTGATGATAGGCGTCCGCCATCGTTCCCCCGGCGGCGAGGGGAAACAGCTGCCAGCGGGGAATGCCCGACCACAGGCTCACCAGGCCGTGGGAATCCGGCGTGCCCACCAGCGGCGCGCGCAGGAAATTGTCCGGCACGTCCCAGTCACCGAAGAAACTCCCGAAGAGTAGGGTGAAAACCGCCCGCGTGCGGATGTCGCGGTAGTTTTCACTGGTGGAAACACCCGCCGCACTCGTCAGCGATCCCGGCCCGTTTCCATAGGCGAGCAGGTAATCCCCGTCGCGCAGCGCCGTCACCCAGTCGGCCTGGATCTCCGTGTGCTCGTTGCCGAACAGCGCGATCCCCGAGGCCCAGCCGCTGGCGCCGCCGGCGAGGGAAAAGGCGTTGGCGAAATTGTCGTCGATCATGGCCCGCTCGCCCAGTTCCTCGAAAGGCGCGAGTCGATGGCGAAAGGCGTGATGACGATCGAGGTAGCGGCGGGTCAGTTCGATCTCGTCGGCCCCGACCCCGACGCCCTCCATCCGGGATAGATCGACCCGGCCGACCGCCAGTTCCGGCAAGTGCTCGCCCACGATCAGCGACTGGTCGAATTTCCCGTCACCGGGCACGTTGTGATTCCGCGCGCCGGTGATGTTGGCGATGGCGTGATCGATCACCTCGTCCGTCCACACCCCGTCCATGTCGCCGTAGTAGACGTCGGCTGGCCAGGCCCCGCGATGATGCGCGTCGGGCGGGGGATCGTCATGACCATCGGGACAGATGATCCCCGAATACGGCACCGGCACATGACCGAGGAGAAAGACGACCTTGGTGTTCTCCGGGTCCTCGGCGTAGCGCCCGCGAATGACCTCCTTCACCTCGGGCACCGAGGCGGTCCGGGACACCTCGGATCGCGCCACCGTCCAGCCGTCCCCGACCAGGTCGCGCGTCAGGCGATCGATTTCCGCCGCGAGCGGCTCGGCGAGCGTGTCATCGACGACCAGAAGCAGCCGCCCGCGCGCTTCCACCGCCGGCACCGAAACCCCGGCCCAGAGATAGCCCTCGGCGACCGGCATGGTGACACTGTCGTGCTCCCGGACAAACCGGTATTCGTAGAGCTCTCCCGGCTCGGCCCAGGGATCCTCGATCGACAACAATTCCGGCGGCAGGACGAAGCCTTCACCCCAGTCGGTGGAGCCATGCACCCGCCGATACCCGGTGAGGCCCGTGACCGGAAAATGGCTCGGATTCCAGCGGATCGAGACGAAAGGCGGCGTTTCCGAGACGACCGCGTACATCTCCATCACCCCGCCCCGCATCTCGTCGTGGGAGAGGCTCTGTCCGCGCGCCGACGAAACCGTCAGTAGGAGAGCCAACGACAACCACGGCAGCCCGCCGAAAGCCGGCCGTGGCAAGGATTTCTGGAAAGCAGCAATCACCGATCGATTCTCGAAAATGACAGAAGCCGAAAGAATAACTCTTAAGTTTGATTTTTATAGTGAAAATAGAAATCATTTTATTTCAGTCATCTTGACGAAAATCCCCTTTCCCGGTTGGGTGAGGTCTCTCGCTCGTTCGTTCCCGCTTTTCCCCGCGATCCTCCCGTTCCCATGGCCCGCCCCAACTCCGGCGAATCCCCCGCCCATCGCCTGCTGAAGCTCGCGGCGCTCCGTTGGGCCCAGGAGGAAGGCTACCGCGCCGTCGGCCTGGAGATCGGCCTGCCCAATTCCCGTTACCGGGCCGATGTCGCCGCCTGCCGACTCGACAAGCCCGCCCCACGCCAGAGAACCATCGGCGCCACCGCCGTGTTCGAGTGCAAGCAGGCGCGCCCCGATTTCCTCCACGATTCGCGGCCCGAGGCGGAAAGCGTCGCCCGCCTGGCCGACCTCAACCGGCGGCGGGAAAAACTGGAGCGCCTCGTCGGCACCCACTACCCCACCCTGCGCCAGGGCGAGAGCCTGTTCCCGGAGTTCGACCGAGCCGATGTCGAGGCCATCTCGCACCAGGGCTACCGCCGTGTCGTCGCCGAGATCCGCCAGTTGGAGAAAGCGGTCTGGGGCCGGACCAAGTTCGATCGACTCGCCCGCTATCGTTGCGCCAATCTCTGCTACCTCGTCATTCGGCCCGGCATCCTGTCGCCCGCCGAGATTCCCGTCGCCTGGGGTCTGCTGGCCCCCGAGTCGGACGATCTCGACATCGCCGATCCCGAGTCGCCGCCACCCCGCCTTGTCCTCCTCCGGCAGGCCGCCTGGATCGATGCCCCCGACGCCCACCGGCTCGAACTGCTTCACCGCATCGCCGTCTCCGGCACCTGGCGATGGAACCGCGAAGCCGGGCTCGATTTCGACACCCTCCACGGAATCGGCGACACTCCCGAAGCCTGAACCGGTCACGAAATTCCACCCTCTCGAGTCCCCGACCCAACCCTCTTCGATCCCGCCGTTTTCTCCGCTCCGAAGGGAGAAAAACCTTTACTTTCCCGGTGCCTCCCGGCAGCATCTC
>JAUIGT010000647.1 GCA_030432615.1 Verrucomicrobiia bacterium | reverse complement strand
GCCGTTGGCCACGAGAACACGGCGCTCCAGCAAGGCGGCTCGCTCTTCCCAGGCGTCGAGTGTCTCGGGAACGTGGAAGGGGAAGAACCCGTTGAGGTCCTTGAGCGGCGTCTCCTCCTGGGCCTGGCCGGGGGAGATGATCAGGCCGAGGGCGATCGCGACGAAGGCGGTGGAGTGCGGCAAGGAAAAGGAAAAAGTAGGCATCGTGGGCAAGCGGAAAAGTGGGGGGGGGTGCGCGGAAGCCGGAAGACTGGATGTTTTTCCGACGGAAGAAAAGGGGCCGATTCGGGCCACCGAGGAACTCCTCGGTGAGGGTGGCGACTTGTCCAAAGGGCCGGGTGGTGATCTATTCCCTGCCTCCCGCCGCTCCATGACTCCCGGAAAGAACGACTCCCACCTGCTGCTCATCCTGCGCCTCGGCACGGCGCTGTGCTTCGGGGGGTGGACCTGGGTGCATTTCTACTGGCAGGGACCCTACGGGATTCTCCTCTGGCAGGATGCGACCTACGCGCTGGCCGAACGATGGGGCATCGGTTGGGATGAGTTCGTCGGCACGGGCGCGAACGACGGCGTGGTGCAGCGATGGATCGGAGGCATCGCCTGGCTCTACCTGGCCTGCTGTGTCCTTTCCCTCACCGTGAAGAAAGGGGCGCGCTGGCAGATGGCCGGACTGCTCGGAGGGGCCGTCCTGCTCGTGATCCTTTCCTATGCCAAGTTCCTCGGGGCGCAGCGGCAGTTGCCGATGTTCGTCGAGCATGGCGGACAGATGCTGATGCCGGTGCTGCTGGTATCTGCCCTGGCACTGGGAGTGCGGCATCGGGCCACCAAGGTCCTGGCGATGATCGCGTTCGTGGCCACCTTCGCCGGGCACGGAACCTACGCGCTCGGCGTGCCCTGGCCGACACCGGCGAATTTCTACGGCATGACCCGGGTGATTCTCGGGATCGATCAGGATGCGGCCCGGGTTTTCATCCGCGTCGCGGGTATCCTCGATTTCGTGGTCTGCATCGGCATCTTCGTTCCCGTCCTGCGCCGACCCTGCGCGCTCTACGCGGTGGCGTGGGGATTCCTGACGGCGCTCGCCCGACCATGGGCCGGCATGTCTTTCCAACTGAACTATTGGGGAGCCGACCAGTTCGTGCATGAGATGGTGCTGCGCGCGCCGCATTTCCTCATTCCGCTCTACCTGTTCCTCCTCTGGCGACAGCCGCGGACTTCGAAGTTTCCCGAGCCCGTGGCTTCTTCCGATTCCATCACGAACACGAAATCCCTCGCCTCCACCTGAATTGCTTGACTGGCGTGGCAGTGCCACCACGATAAGCGCCTCCGTCATCGACTCCCCATGAAACTCCGACGCCTCCTCACCCTCTCCTGCGCGGCTCTCCTGCTCGCCGCCGCCACCACCGCTGTCGATGCCCAGAAAAAGGGCAAGCCGAACCAGAAGAAAGGGCGCGATCTGCTGGCCATTCCCGAGGTGGAGGCCAAGGACATCATCTGTTTCGCGCTCTACACGGTGCACGACGGCACGCTGAAGCTGACAGCGCAGCTCTATCCCATTCCCGAAGGGATGACGCGGGAAGTCCGCCTGGAAATCGAGCGCGACGGGAACTGGGTCGAGGTGGACCGCACTGAGGCCATCGAGCGCGGCTGGACGGCACCTTTTCGAGTCGAGAACTGGGACGACTCCCGGGCGCATCGTTACCGGGTCGCCCACGGCACCGAGGCCTTCTACGAGGGAATCGTCCGCAAGAACCCGGTCGACAAGGACGAGATCATCGTCGCCGGCTTCACCGGGAATTCCATCAACCCGGCGCACGGAGGCGATATTTCCCGCGAGGACATCATCGAGAACGTGAAGAAGATCGACGCCGACGTGCTCTTCTTCTCCGGTGACCAGGTCTACAATCACCAACGCCACTACGCGGCCTGGTTGAAGTTCGGGCGCGATTTCGGCGAGATCATCAAGGATCGTCCCACCGTCTCCCTGCCCGACGATCACGATGCCGGTCAGCCCAACCTCTGGGGCGAAAGCGGGAAGGTATCCACGCTTCCCGGCGCTTCCGATGGCGGCTACATCCAGCCGGGTGACTATGTGCAGGAAGTCGAGCGCGCCCAGACGAGCCACCTGCCCGACCCCGTGGATCCGGGCAAGATCGGCCAGGGCATCGGCGTCTATTTCACCAACCTGAACTGGGGCAACGTCGATTTCGCGATCCTCGAGGATCGCAAGTTCAAGACCGGTCCCGCCGGCCGTGTGCCCAAGCAGGGGCCGCGTCCGGATCACATCCTCAATCCCGACTACGACCCGGCCAGTGTCGATATCGAAGGCGCCGTCCTCCTGGGCGAACGCCAGCTGGCTTTCCTCGATCAATGGACGCAGGACTGGAGCGATGCGGACATGAAGGTGGCGCTTTCCGCCACGATCTTCTGTGGCGGCGCGCACATTCACGGCAGCGCCAACGGCCGGCTGCATGCGGACATGGACTCGAACGGCTGGCCGCAGTCCGGGCGCAACCGGGCGCTCGCCGCGCTCCGCAAGGGATACGCCTTCCACCTTGCCGGAGACCAGCACCTGGCCACGATCTTCCATCACGGCATCGATGAATACCGCGACGCCATCTGGTCGTTCTGCGTGCCGTCCATCGCCAACCTCTACCTCCGTTGGTGGGAACCGCTCGAGCCGGGCGCCAATCGTGAGCCCGGCGCTCCCGAATACACTGGCGATCACCTCGATGGTTTCGCCAACAAGGTCACCAACTACGCCGCGGCCAATCCGGAGAAGCAGCCCGCCGGGAACCTGCTCAACACCCGGGCCGCCGGCTGGGGCATCGTTCGCCTCAACACGAAAACTCGCGAGATCACCATGGAATGCTGGCCGCGCAACGTCGATGTCACCGGCCCGGACGCCGAACAGTATCCCGGTTGGCCGCTCACCATTTCCCAGTTCGACAACTATGCTCCGCCGTCCTGGGGCAAGCTCGGCGAGCTGACCTTCGACGTGGAGGATCCGGTGGTGCAGTTGATCGACGCCGAAAGCGACGAGATTCTCTACACGGTTCGTGCCAAGGGAAAGACCTTCACCCCCGGCGCTCCGAAGGGAAAGACCTTCGTCGTCAAGGCGGGGAAGGACAGTCCGGACACCGTGGTTGCCGAAGACGCGAAGGTCGGCGGCGATTCGCGGCAGGTTCAGCTGAACTGATTGATACC
>JAUIGT010000646.1 GCA_030432615.1 Verrucomicrobiia bacterium | reverse complement strand
GCCTGGGTGCAGGATCCCCCCCACGACCGCCCGACCTGGGACCTGACCGCGGTGCTGTATGCCGTCTATCCAGATCGGGGTTACTTCGACCTGTCGCCGATGGGCAGCATCACCGTGAACGAGCGGGGACGAACGGATTTCATCGCCAACGATTCGCGGCAGAAGGGAGCCCGCAAGGAAGGGGGCAACGATCGCTATCTCATCATGTCCGACGTCCAGGCCGCCCGCGTTCGCGAAGCGTTCGTCCAGCTCTGTTCCGAACCTCCCGCCGAACAATGAAGATCTACTTTCCCATCCTCGGGCTTGCGCTATTCCTCGCCTTGCCCTCGACGGCCGCCGAGCCGGTGAAGATCATTTTCGACACCGACATGGCGAACGATTGCGACGACGCCGGCGCCCTTGCCGTGCTCAACGCGCTCGCCGATCTCGGGGAAGTCGAGATCCTCGCCGTGGTCACCAACCGGAAGGATCCTTCGAACGCCTCGGCCGCTGCCGTCGATGTCATCAACACCTGGTATGGTCGCGGCGACATTCCCATCGGAACCGACAAGGACGGCGCCAAGGTCAAGGGCGGTCCCAGCAGCTACTGCGCGGCTTTGCGCGACGAGTTTCCCCACGATGCGAGGTCCGACGACGAGATGCCCGACGCGCTCGAAGTCTATCGCGAAGCGTTGAAGGCCCAACCCGATGGCAGCGTGGTCATCTGCAGCGTCGGCGCCCTCAGCAACCTCGAGGACCTCGTCCGCGCCGAACCGGAACTGGTGAAGGCCAAGGTGAAACAGCTCCTGGTGATGGCGGGAGGCTTTCCCCGCACCAAGCGACCCGAGACCAACATCAAGCTCGATCCCGCCGCCGCCGTCACGGTGACCAACGAGTGGCCCACGCCGATTCTCTGGCAGGGCTACGAGATCGGCGGCGCCATGGACAACGGGGCCGAGTTGCAGGAGGCACCGAAAGAAAACCCCGTCCGCCGCGCCTACGAACTGCGACCGTTTCACGAATACCGGGCCATCGATCACGGCAAGCCCAACCATGATCTCGCCACCGTGTTGCTCGGCGCGCGTGGACCTCAGGACGAATTCTGGACCGTGGTAGAGAAGGGCCGCGCCGTCTTCGACTCCGACGGAAACTGCGAGTGGAAGCAGGACTGGAACAAGAATCAGGTTTATGTCCGCATCAAGGGGCATCCGCGGAAGCTCGAGCAGGTGCTGGGCGAGTTGCTGGCGGCGCCACCGAAAGCGAAGGAGAAGAAATGAATTTGCGATCCATTCTGACCTGCCTCGTCTTGTCGATCGCGGTTCGCGCCGCGGCCGCCGACCAGCCCAACGTCATCGTCCTCCTCACCGACGACCAGGGCTACCCGGAATTGTCGGCCCACGGGAATCCGGTGCTGGAGACGCCGCACCTCGACGCGCTTCACGCCAGGAGCGCCCGCTTCACCGACTTCCATGTGGCCCCGATGTGCACGCCGACGCGGGGCCAGCTCATGACCGGGATGGATGCGGCGCGGAACGGGGCCATCAACGTCAGCAGCGGACGGACTCTCCTGCGGGCCGAGCTGCCGACGATGGCGGATCATTTCCAGGCCGCCGGCTACGCCACCGGGATCTTCGGGAAGTGGCATCTCGGGGACAACTACCCCTTTCGGCCTGAGGATCGGGGATTCCAGGAAACGCTCTGGTTTCCCAGCTCCCACATCAACTCCACGCCCGACGTCTGGGACAACGACTACTTCGATGACACCTACCGGCGCAACGGGACGCTCACGAAGTACGAGGGCTACTGCACCGATGTCTTCTTCACCGAGGCCATCGACTGGATGAAGGGAAAAGCGGAGGCCGGGGAGCCGTTCTTCACCTACCTGCCGACCAATGCGCCGCACTCTCCCTACTGGGAACCGACCCGGTATCGCGAGGCGATGGAGCAGGCGCTCGAAAAAGCCGAAGCGACTGGAAAGGTCGAGGTGAAGCCGGCGGGACGCCGGGACGATCTCATCCAGTTCCTGGCCATGATTCGGAACATCGACGACAACGTCGGGCGCCTGGAGGAGTTCCTGAAATCCTCCGGTTTGTTCGAGAACACCATCGTCGTCTTCCTGACCGACAACGGCAGCACGCTCGGCGAACACTATTTTCCCGCCGGGATGCGAGGCAAGAAAACCCAGCTCTGGGAGGGCGGTCACCGGGTGCCCTGCTTCCTTCGTTGGCCCGGGGGAGGAATCGACGAGGGCCGCGACATCGGAGGCCTGACCCAGGTGCAGGATCTCCTGCCGACCTTGGCCTCGCTCTGTGAGATACCCCTCTCCAATGCGGAGGATCTCGACGGGATCGACCTGGCTCCGACCTTGCGCGGGGAAGCGGCGGTGTCCGATGACCGCATGCTGGTGATCAACTACAGTCGGATGCCCTTCGGTTTCGAATTTGCTTCGCCGGACGCGCCATCGGTGATGCGTCGCGACATGGCGGGGGTTCTCTGGAAACGCTGGCGCCTGCTGGAGGACCGCGAACTTTACGACCTTGATGCGGACCCGATGCAGCAAACCAACGTCATCGATCGCTATCCCGACATCGCCGAACGGATGCGCACGCGTCTCGACCAGTGGTGGGACGACGTGAAGGACATCGCCAACGAGCCGCAGCGGGTGATCATCGGGCACGAGGCCGAGAATCCCATGATGCTCACCGCCTGCGAATGGCTCGACGTCTTTATCGATCAGCAGCAGCAGATCCGCCGTGCCGATCTCAAGAACGGCTGGTGGGAACTCGAGGTCGCCGAGGCGGGCGAATACGAATTCGAACTGCGCCGCTGGCCCCGCGACGCCGATCTCGCGATCCGGTCCGGCCTCGACGCCACCCCGGTCACCGACGGCGAACTCCTTCCCGGCCTGGCACTGCCGATCTCGAAGGCCCGAATGCAGGTCGGCGACGGTCCCATGCTGCGGAAGCCCGTCGGACCGGGGGCGAAGGGCGTCACCTTCACCGCCAATCTGGAAGCGGGACCGACGCGACTCTACACCTGGTTCGATGACGCCCGGAAACCGCCTATTTTCAGCCACTTGCGGCGCTTGCCAAGCGTATTGCCGGCACGGATGCCGAAACGTCGACGGGTTCGATTGGCGGCGGTGGAAAACAGGGCGGCAGCAAGCGCAGGGGCGTGCTGGTCGTAACGGCGCCCGTCTTCACCGCCAGCATCGACAATTCCGTAACCGCCATCGG
>JAUIGT010000645.1 GCA_030432615.1 Verrucomicrobiia bacterium | reverse complement strand
CCTCCAAGCGAATGGCGGCGGGCTCATCAAGCACGACCATGGTGACTCTTACCAACGGGGGCACCTGCTGGCCGTAGCGCTTCATGTCCGGGTGGTCGTTGGAGTCGAAATTGTAGTCCCGCGCGATCCGACTATAGGTGTCGCGCCTTGATTCACCCGATTCCTCCAACGTGTCACGGGGAGAGATCACCAGAGCGATGACATTCTCGGCCAGCGGAACACTGTATTCCTCCAAATCAAAACGAAACCAACGCGTATAAACCGGATCCTGATCGCGCTGACGCTCGTCGTCACCGTCGATGTAGATCTGGTTCAGTTCGGAAGGAGGCCGGTATTCCATGATGCGGAAACGAAAACTCGGATCATCATCAACGATGCTCGGCTTGAACCGCTCATCCGAGCCGAACAGCAGATAGTACCCGCGGGCGTTGAAGAGGTTGTTCAGGTTCCGGTAGATATTCGACACGCCGAGCGGCGCCTGAAAGAAGATCGCGTCTCCAGTAACCTGACCTCCGCCAACGGACCCGAGATCCTGACCATCCATGGTGAGGAAGTGCAGTTCGCTCTGCCTCTTGTAGTTGGAAACGATATTGTTCTTGTACTCGTAGTCCCAGTAGGTATTCAACGATGCCTGGGAAAGGTTCTTGGTGATGATGTCGAACGCGACCCGGGCTTCGCGGAACTGCGAAACGCGCCCCTCGGAGTAGTTCCAGGTTTTCTGCACCTGATCGAGCAACTGCGACAGCAGCAGCAACAGCACTGAGAGAATGGACATCGCAACCAGCAACTCCACCAAGGTAAAACCTCGCTTCTTTCGGGAAGAGGGCGCTTGCCGCTCTTCTAATGAATGATTTTCGTTCATCGTGTCGATTTGCTTGCCTGCCCGATCTGAAAACAGCCAGAGGAGGCGGCACTAGGTTCAATTGCCTTCGTATTCCTGACCCATCTTTGCAATGACAGTACGGTAGGTCCGAACTTGGCTCGCCATCTCGGGATCGTCGAAGTCGGGGTCGACTACCGAGGTGATCTCCACGATGACCAGACGCATGTAGTCGGAAGGAGATCCCGATGGAAGCATCGACTCACCCGGCACTTTCACGCCGCCGTGCGCCCCGCCACCCACACTGATCGGGAGACCGCTTCCCGATCGCGGAATCGAAATGCGGGCGGTGTAAACGTGGGAGAAACTACCCCGGTCCGATTCCGGCAACTCGATGCCCTGGTCATCGTAATACCGAACCATGCCGTCGAAGGAATCGATGGGAGAGCCCGCCCCACTCGTCGCCTCCCAAGGCGTCAATTGGAGTTCACCGACAACCTGTTGGTGAATTCGCCCCATCACAGCGAGATCGTTGGCGCGTTGGAGCGTCTGCATCCCCTTGGGCAGCATCCCCATCAGGGAGACCAGGGCCACCGCCGTGATGCCGATAGCCAAGGTCACCTCGACCAGGCTGAAGCCACGGTTTGCTCGAATGTTGGAAACTTTCATCAGCGTCATAGGGGGTTGAATGCTCAAGGAGCGAATCGGGTCGGATTGACCACCCGGAATTTATAGAACTGGTCGATGGTCGGCTTGCCACCAATGGAACCGCTCGCATAGTCCGGAATTGCTGGATCATTGGGGTCCACGTAGCGTTCCACCACCGAGGATCCCCGGTATTCCGCCACCACCTGATCCACCAGCGGATCCCATCGGCTCGGGTCGGACCCCTTGGCTTTCTTCACGATCTGCGCGCGGTAATGCACCTTGAAGGTGTTGGATTTCGTGGTGACACGGGCATAAATGTTCGAGTAGGGGCGTTCCCGAGAATTGTCGCCCACGGCGGCATGATCGGACCAGTATTCCCCGTCCGCCATCTGGTTCACCGCCTGTTCCGGAGTTACGCGGGAGAAATCAACGGTCTGGATGGAGGCACGTGATCCTCCGAAACCCATCCGCTTGGAGATTTCCTGCGGAATGAGATGCACGTCACAGATCTCGGAAGCAGTCTTGAAAATCTCGTTCTCCGAGAACTTCTTCTCGAACTGCCACAGGGTGTGATCTTCCAGGATCACGGTGCGAAGACTCTTCAGTTGGAGCGATCCACCATAGGGATTGTCCCGCCAGTGATACCCACGGCCTCTGCCGATACCGAGCTTGTAGTCATCCGTGTGAGCGTTGGGAATGCAAACCATGTATTCGGACTTGAAGACTCCACGGAGAGCCGTGTTTCGCTTGATGTGTCGGAAGGGGAGAATCTGGTAGTTCAGATTCACCTTCCCACCGGTCGATAGCGGTTCGCTGATGGCGAAGGGCTCCACCACCGGCATCCAGAAAAGATCCAGGAACAAGTGGTCAGGCAGCTCGTTGCCTTTCTGGTCCGAACCAGGATGACTCACGTAGAGTCCTCCCTCGACATCCGGACGGAAGAGCAGCGTCCGCCAGGGAATCCCCGACACATTCCCCTTGAATCTTTCGGTGGTCCCGACCGGAAGCGAACCGAATTGCCCCGGTGAGGAGATGATCCGATTGGGAGAGAAGTAGGATGGTGTTCCTGCCTCATGAATCCAATCCCGAACGAAATAGGGGAAATCGCCATAGTCTCTGGCCAGTTCCCAAAGACCTTGCCCAGTGGCACCTGGGTCCGTTCGGTTGAACAGGGAGTGAAGATTCCCCTCATCGGGTTTGTTGATGTAGGGACCATCGATGGAATTCCCCATCCCATTGTCGAAGTCGCCATACAGTTGCACATCGCTGGGCGAGTCGGCATACAGGAGGGACGGCCCTTTCCCGCGAGGGTATGAGAACTTGTTGGGCGAATCCACCAACCAATGCGCCTTCACCTCGGAGGAAGTCCAGTGGCTGTTGGAAGCCCGATTATCGTAATACCGGTTGTGATCCGATCCCTGGAACCCCCAGCCGGGAGTGGTGGACATATCGTGGGCCATCCGGTCGTTCCCATATCGCCAATGAGGTTTGAACACCCCGCTACCCGCCTCGACCTTCGCCTGGGCCGCCACGACCCGGACGTCGCCGTGGGCAACGCCAACCGCCTGCACCACGTCTTCGTAGGAGAACATTCCGCCCTGATGGCCATTGACCTTCGAAAACCTCCCGCGTGTCGCCACCAGGGGATTGGCTCCATCCCGCGAGAGCGACCAGTAACTCATGGGGGTCGTCTTGCCGTGCTGAAGCGCCCCGAACTCGTTGATGTAGCCCGCCCGTCCAGCCGCCAAGGTC
>JAUIGT010000644.1 GCA_030432615.1 Verrucomicrobiia bacterium | reverse complement strand
CCCGAATCTCCGAGAAACGCCGAAGGCTGAATCCCCTTTTTTGTCTTCCCTGAATCGTCAGGTGATTTCTTGGATTTGGTATTACCAAGGCGGCCCGAATCGGGTTTCCGTCCATGAACTACCTGCCGGCCAAGCCCGACCGGCACCCTTGAATTCGCCGAGGGATTCGCGGGACGAAAAATTCAGCCCTTATTCCTTCACGTCTTTCGGGATCAGGCCCTTCGCCTTTTTTTCCTCGAACTCTTTCCTGGTCTCGCTGACGTAAGGGTTCGGTGGCATCAGGGTTGCCGAAATGGGCGCCCGGCGATAGTTCCCCGCTTCGGGAGCATAGTTCTCCGCCAGATAAGTCACGATCTTCTCTTCCAATTCCGGATCCACCAACCAGACAAGTCCCTGGTCCTTCTGCATCCAATCGACGACGGACTGCCAGGTGCTTCGGGTCCCCCGCTGACGAAGGAACTGCTGAGGGGAGTGGCAGATGATGCAGTTGTTTCGGACGAGTTCCCAATCCTCGGCAATGATCATGCCCGTCATCGGGTCTCTCTCCGGTTCCGACTTTTCCTCGGAACTTTCCGCGGCAAACCCCAGGGAAACGCCGAGAACCATGATCGTGAAGGTGACGAGTTGCTTCATGATTTTCATCCCCACGTTTTCGAACGATCAAATCGCCTGAACTGCGATGCGATGACAGGCATTGTTCAAGTAGCCCTTCGGGTTCCAACCGGGAAGAATCATCGGCTGGCTTGTTCCGTTCTCATCGACGGCCCGAGCCCAGACTTCGTAATACCCCTTCATGGGAAAACGGATTCCCTCGATCGACCAGTGCTGCCAGGCGAGTCGATTCACCGGCGCTTCCAGCACCGCTCTCGACCAGGTCGCCCCGAAATCGATCGAAACATGCACCTCCTTGACGCTCAGGTCACCCGCCCATGCGTGCCCTCGGCATGAGAACGCTTCCTTCACGGGATGCTCGATCCCGGATTGAGGGAAAGTCACCAGGGATTTCACCGGCATCGATTCGATGATTTTCATGTCTTCGTCAGGCACCTGCGTCCCGGGAGCCACCGGGTATCTCGGCACCCGGTATGAACTGCCGGTCATCTTCGCGCCATCGTGCACAACGTTGCGGGCGACGATTTTCTTCACCCATTTCCCGCTGGTCGATGCCGGCCAACCTCCGGTCACGAGCCGCAATGGGTGCCCGTTCAGGTAGGGAATGTCTTCCCCGTTCATCGCGAAGGCGATCAAGGACTCGTCCTCGAGCGCCTTGGCGATCGGCACCCCACGCGAGATGGCCTCCTTGCCAGGATCGCCACTGAGATGGGTGTCTTTCCCGTAGTAGCCGGTATAGATCGCATCATCCTTGAGGTCGCACGCCTCGAGTACGTCACGGAGACGGACTCCCGTCCACTCCGGACACCCCACGGCCCCGACGGTCCACTGATTGCCCGTTGCCGGGGGATTGAATTCGCTGCGCCCATTCCCGCCACATTCGATCGTCAGTTGCAGAGTATGGTGCTCGAACTTTTCCTTGAGTTCCGGAAGCGTGAAGGTGGTGGGCTTACCGATCGATTCCCCGGCGATTTCCAGCGTCCACTTCTCCGGATCGATCGAGTCCGAAGCCGGAGGAAGTCCGTTGTTGCGAACAAAAAGGCGATTCGCGGGAGTAATCTTGTCGTCAAGAAGGTGGGCGGGTGTCTCCGCATTGATCGGGCGGTCGTTGAGAACCACCAGCCCCTCCTTCCCGGGAAGCTTGAAAGGTTGGTCCGATTGGGCAAGCGCCGCCGGGATCAGGGATGCGGGAAATCGATCTCCAAAAACGATCTTCCCTCCGAGCAGTGCCGACATCGAGGCGATGGCCGACTTCGTAAGAAAACCTCGACGACTGGCGCGGAATCCGCCGCCTCCCCAGAGAATCTCCGCCGCTTTCTCGGGATCCTCCCCATACAGTTCGTGGATACCTTTTTCGTTGCTCTCCTTCATCGAATTTCGGGGGATTGGATGGGCTCTTCCTTGTGAGTCTCGCGACAACTTTCGCAAAAGCTCGGGAATAACACGTAGCGAGGACTGTCTCGTATCGAGGAAAGACTCCCAAACAACGCCTCAAATGTAAAGGTTGTTCGTCGGCCCATCGACGGATGGATAGTTTCCCTTTTTTCGGCAGGCAGGCTCCCCTTTTTGCTCAAGAGCCCCGTTGCCGAACCCGCAGGCGCCGCAAGAAGTTCCGATCTCCGGGGATCACTCGGATAAATTCCTTCCCCAGGACGATCACACCTCCAGCGACCACCCGTCACGGTATTTCCGGCCGAGGAATTTCTCCGCTTCGGGCGCGTTCGGGAACTTCATGTTCTTCGAATCCCACTCCAGTTTCTTCCCGGCGCGGAAGGCGACATTCCCGAGGTGATTGGCCTCGGTGAGCGGCCCGGAGTAGCCGAAGTGGCAGAGCGGCTGCGGGCCCTCGCCCTTGCAGGCGAGGATCCACTCGGCCTGCTGGCCGGGTGAGGAGGCAATGTAGGGCTTCGGCCGTTCGAAGTTGGCGAACTTGTCCTCGGGAAGCAGCACGTTCTTGCCGTAGTCGGCGAGGATCATGCCGTTCTCTCCCACGAAGAGACAGCCCTCGTTCCAGTTGGGAATCTTGCCCTGCTTCCAGAGGTCCGGTTTCTCCGAACCCTGGTACCAGGTCAGCGTCACCGGCGGCAGGTCCGTCCCACGCTCGCCGTAGGTGTAGCGCGCCCACATCGACGCCGGGGCGATGTCGTGGTGCGGCGGATGCGGTCCCCCGGCCTCGATCGTCAGGGGCGCGTCGAGCTTCAACGCCCAGAAGGGAAGATCGTTCCGGTGGCTGCCCAGATCGGACATGGTGCCGTTGCCGAAATCCCACCACCGATACCAGCGCGGTCCCGGGAAATAGAACTCGTGGAAATCGCGATACGGTGCCGGCCCGATCCAGAGATCCCAGTCGAGCCCGTCCGGCACCGGCATGCCCTGCTTCGGGGTGTCGGGCGTGTAGATGATGTCCTTGTTGGCCTTGGCTTCCTCCTCGGTCTGATACCCCCAGGCGCGGCTGGTCCAGACGTGGCATTCGGTGACCTTGCCGATGGCGCCGCTCTCTACGAGTTCGACGACGCGACCCAGCCCGCGCCCGCCGCGCGCGCCGAGCCGGAACCGCTTGTCGACCTGCCCGCCGCGACCACGATCGAAGAGGGCCAGTCATTCGAAACGCTCTA
>JAUIGT010000643.1 GCA_030432615.1 Verrucomicrobiia bacterium | reverse complement strand
GCCACGTTTTGAAACTCCCCGACGGCGCGGAGCCGATCGATGGCATCCGCGTTCACTTCCTGCCCCACGGCGAGGAGCAGAAACTCACCCCCTTCCCCGCCGGCGTGCCCCTGGTGACCACGGTGCTCGTCTCCGCCGACAACCAACCCGCCGCGCAAGTGGACATCCACAAGCAGCTGGTCCTCGCCCGCGCCACCGCCAGTTCCGACGACGGCGGCAACCGACCCGCCGGCGTGCTCGACGAGCGCAACCTGCACTGGTGGCAGCCGGCCGCCGACGACTCGAAGCCGCACCTCACGATCACCTTCGACGAGCCCGTCGATCCGGCGGCGACGCCCTACCTCAGCGTGATGGTCTTCTTCGGAAAAAGCGAATCGCTGCCCTACCACTGGCGCATCGATGCCTACTCCGGGCACGACACCGGGAGCATCCACCCGCCGGCCACCGCCGCCGTGCTCGCGAAAGCGCCGGACGCCTGGACGCCGGAGGAGCGAAACCTCGCCCTCGCCGCCTACCGGAAAAACTCACCCGGACTGGAATCCCTCCGCACCCGCATCGCCAATCTCGAGGACCGCCTCCGCGTGCTCACCGAACCGCATTCGGCGCTCGTGATGAACACCGCGCCGAAGCCGCGCGAAACCCACATCCTGGACCGCGGCCAGTACGACGCCCCGCTGGACAAGGTCGACCCCGGCATTCCGCGGGTCTTGCCGCCGCTGGAACTCGACGAGGGAGAAACCCGCGCCGATCGGCTCGATCTCGCCCGGTGGATGACGCGGCCCGATCATCCCCTCACCGCCCGCGTCGCCGTCAACCGGATCTGGGCGCTCTTCTACGGCACCGGGATCGTTTCCACCACCGCCGACTTCGGCTCCCAGGGCGCCTGGCCGAGCCATCCCGAGTTGCTCGACTGGCTCGCGGTCGAGTTCATCGAGAGCGGCTGGGATCAGAAGGCGCTCATCCGCAAGATCGTCACCAGCGCCGCCTACCGGCAGGACTCGTCCGCTTCCCCCGAGTTGCGGGAACGCGACCCGAACAACCGCCTCCTCGCCCGCGGACCGCGGTTCCGCCTCGCCGCCGAGTTCATCCGTGACCAGGCCCTCGCCCACAGCGGACTACTCGTGCCGCGCGTCGGTGGCCCCAGTGTCCAGCCCTACCAGCCCGCGGGCCTGTGGAAGGAGGTCAGCCACTTCGGCAGCACCCCGGCCACCAAGCAGGTTTTCGTCCAGGACCGCGGGGAGAAGCTCTATCGACGCAGCCTCTACACCATCGTCAAGCGCACCAGCCCGCATCCCGCCATGGCCGCCTTCGACGCGCCGAACCGCGAGATGTGCATCACCGAGCGCGGCGTCACCAACACCCCGCTCCAGGCGCTCGTGACCCTGAACGATCCCCAGTTCGCCGAGGCCTCTCGCGTCTTCGCCGGGAATCTCCTCCGCGAACATGGCGAACTCGAACCGCGTGAACGGCTACGGCTCGCTTTCGAGATCGTGACCGGACGCGCCCCCGCTCCCGAGGAAATCGCGGCCCTCGCCTCCTTCCTCGCCGGCGAGCAACAGCGTTACCAGGAAGCGCCCGGCGAAGCCCGCCGCGTCATCACCGTGGGCGAGACTCCGCCGACGGACGGCCTCGATCCCGTCGAGCAGGCCGCCTGGACCCAGGTATCGAGCCTGCTCTTCAACCTCAGCGAAACCCTGACCCGCTCCTGATTTTCCCATGAACCCCCACGACCTGCTTTCCACCCTCGACCGCGAACAGCGCAAGGCCGTCACCCGCCGTTCCCTCTTCGGCGCCGCCGCCGGCGGGATCGGCGGCATGGCTCTCGGGCAGCTGCTTTCCTCCGAAGCGCGCGCCGCCACGCCGACTCCCCGGCTCGACGTTTTCCCCGGACGCACCGGCGAGGGACTCCCGGGATTGCCGCACTTCGCGCCCAAGGCGCGCCGCGTCATCTACCTGTTCCAGTCGGGCGGTCCCAGCCACGTCGATCTCTTCGACAACAAGGAATTCCTCGACAAGCACCACGGCAGCAACCTCCCCGACTCCGTCCGCGGCGGGCAGCGGCTCACCGGCATGACCGCCCGCCAGTCGAGCTTCCCGGTGGTCAAGGCGCTGTGGGGCGGCAAACGCTGCGGCGAGCGCGGCACCTGGATCGGCAATCTCCTGCCGCACATCCAGGGCATCGCCGACGACATGACCATCGTCCGCTCCATGTGGACAGAGGCCATCAACCACGATCCCGGCGTCACCTACATCAACACCGGTTCCCAGCAGATGGGGCATGCCTCGATGGGCGCCTGGCTCAGCTACGGGCTCGGACGTGAGAACGAGAACTTCCCCGCCTACATGGTCCTGCTCAGCCAGGGCACGGGGAAAAATCCGGGCCAACCCCTGTTTTCCCGGCTCTGGGGAAGCGGTTACCTTCCCTCCAGCCACCAGGGCGTGATGCTGCGTCCCGGCGCCAACCCGGTCCTCTACCTGCAGAATCCGCCCGGCGTGTCCCGCGACGCCCGGCGCCGGCTCCTCGACACCCTCGGCGACCTCAACCGCCGCCAGGCCGAGGCCGCCGGCGATCCCGAGACGCTCGCCCGAATCGAGGCCTACGAGATGGCCTACCGCATGCAGACCTCGGTGCCGGAGCTGACCGATCTCTCCGATGAATCCGAGTCGACCTTCGAACTTTACGGTGAGGAAGCGCGGCGTCCCGGCACCTTCGCCGCCAACTGCCTCCAGGCCCGCCGCATGGCCCAGCGCGGAGTTCGCTTCATCCAGCTCTTCCACCGGGGCTGGGACCAGCACATCTCCATCCGAGACCAGCTGCCGCGTCAGTGCCACGATGTCGATCAGGCCTCGGCCGCGCTGGTGAAAGACCTCAAGCGGCACGGCATGCTCGACGACACCCTCGTGATCTGGGGCGGTGAATTCGGTCGCACCGTCTACAGCCAGGGCCAGCTCGGCGCGCCCACATCCGGACGCGACCACCACGGGCGTTGCTTCACCATGTGGATGGCCGGCGGCGGGGTGAAGGCCGGATTCGACTACGGCGAGACCGACGACTACGCCTACAATATCGCCCAGGATCCAGTCCACATCCGCGACCTCAACGCCACCATTCTCCACCTCCTCGGCATCGATCACGAGCGCCTCACCTTCAAGTTCCGCGGCCTCAACCAGCGCCTCACCGGCGTCGAGCCCGCCAAGGTGGTGAAGGAGATCCTTGCGTGAAGCGATAG
>JAUIGT010000064.1 GCA_030432615.1 Verrucomicrobiia bacterium | reverse complement strand
GGGGCCTGCTCTTTATCTCGGCACCGCTGCTCGTCTCCTTTGCGGAGATCCGGGAAGCCGGCCCCGGCTTCTACCTGCGCACCGTTTCCGCCCTGTTCCCGTTCCTGATCATCTCCAGCTCGCTCTCCGCCATCCTGCTTCTGAGCGTGGTTCGATGGGTGACACGGCGACAACTCATCGCCTTCGGCATTCTCGCCGCCGTGGTCTTCATCGCCAGCGTCACCCGCACGGTGTTGCACGAGAAGGAGATCACCGAGCGGGCCGGATTCAGCGCCGCCCTGACTTTCCAACAGGTGATCCGGCATACCGACCTGACCGTGAATCGGGCTCTCCCGAGCACCTGGTACGCCTCCTCGATCATTGATTGGAGCCGCCCCCGGCGCTTGGCCACCTCGATGCTGCATCCCGCGCTCCTCGCGAGCTGGGCGATGATGGGGGTGCTCACCCTCTGCTGGCTTTCCCGGCATTGGTTCTACGCCAGCTGGAACCACAGCGTGCAGAACGCGGCGATCGCGGCATTGCGCAGGCGACCACCCACCCTGGCGGAGCTGCCCGCCCTGGTGCACCAGCATCGATCCCGAAGAGGCCCGCTGTCACGGATCTTCGGCCGACCGCTCGCCGCGGTCACGCGCAAGGACCTGCTGAGCTTCCGGCGCGAGCCCGCCCAGTGGATCCAGTTTCTCATCGTGTTCGGCCTCCTCGCCATCTACGCGACAGGCCTGCGCCGGCTGAACGAGCACCTCGACCAGCCACGGGACCTCTACCTGGTCGCCTACCTCAACCTCGCCGTCTGCGCCCTGGCACTCTCGACCCTGACGACGCGGTTCATTTTCCCCCAGTTCAGCCTCGAAGGACGCCGGCTGTGGGTGCTGGCCATGTCCCCGCTGCGGCTCCAGACCATTGTTTTACAAAAATTTATTCTGAGCACGCTGTTCACCAGCCTGGCCGTCTCGGTCATCATCCTCATTTCCGGGAACACGCTCAACCTGGGCACCGCGGACACCCTGTTCTTCACCGTCGCCATCCTCCTCCTCTCGATCGGCCTCAACGCCATGGCCGTGGGACTCGGGGTCCTGTTCCCGAACCTCGAGGAGACCAACGCCGCCAAGATCGTCAGCGGCTTCGGGGGCACGCTCTGCCTCGTCACCAGCTTCGTTTTCATCGTGACCTTCCTGCTGCTGCTGGCCTGGTCGCGCATCGAAACTTTCCGGGAAAATCGACTGCCGGAACACTGGTTCGATGGCCAGCACGCCCCGTTGGCGCTGGGGATGGCGCTCGCCCTCACCGTGGTGCTCACGAGCGGCCCACTAATTTTTGCGATGAACCGATTAAAAAAGCTGGAAATTTTAGGCAATTTATAATATTAAGTTTCCTGAACTAAATTCCCGGTCTTTTCATAATGAGTTCACTCGCCTTCGCCCCTCCCAAACTCGACGACTCGGACGACCAAGACGTTCTCATCCAGTTCGACGAGTCCACCTTCGAACCCGCCATCCCTTCCGAGGAAGATTTCGAGGATCAGGTTCGGGAAGCCCAGGAACAGTTGGCCCAGCTGCGCCAGCGCGAAGAGCAACTGGAGCGGCAGAAACGCGAACTCGAGGAACTGCACCAGCGCAAGGCCGCCTTCATCGAAACCCGCGGTACCATTCACGACGATCTGGCCAGGGCCATTTCCTCGCTCGACCGCGAGGCGGACGAATGCCAGCGCCGCGCCGACCAGTGCCTGAACACCCGGGAGGCGCTCGATCACTACCTTCGCACCATCGAGAGCCTTCGTCCCGACAACTGGAGTCGTGCCCAGCTGAAGGAAGAGCTCGGCAAGGCCCAGTCACGGCTCGATGAGGCCGAGGAGGAGCTGCGCAGCGCGTCTCCGCTGCTGGTCTCCATTCGGGGCGGCAAGACCCGGAAAGCGACCAAGCGCACCTCGGATTCCGCTTCCGAAAGCGACCAGGGGTTTCTCTACTGGTTCAAGAGTGGCCTCGCCTTCACCTTGCCGGCCATGATCTTCCTCGCCGTCTTCGGGATGTTCTTCCTGATCTTCGGCGGGTCCTGATCCGTTTCGCCCCTCGCCGGAGAAAGCGCGGATGCCGCCCGCTCTCTTCGGTCCGCCTGTCTGCCGACTCTCTCGTATTTCCGAACACCTAACCTCCCACACCAAACGCCATGGGTAATCGCCGACGCAACCAACGCCCGCTCAGTCGCAAGCTCCAGCAGGATCGCCACGATCTCCTCAATGGGGACCCTGGTGAGCCCTCGCGCGGCCGTCGCAAGTCGAACGGCCGCGCTCCCCACGCCATCGATGACGAATGGCAGACGCTCAACGCCCAGATCGGAGCTCTCGAGAGCTTTCTCACCGGCGCCGCCGCCAAGGCCGAGCGGCAGCGACGGCAGAAGTTGCAGAACATCCTGCCGCCGCCGGATCGCGCCGACCTCCCACGCCAGCACGGCCAGCGGATGAGCCGGTGGCAGGAGCGCAATCACTACGACGAGCGCCAGCGCCACGGAGTCACCTTCTTCCTCCTCTTCTGCGCGGTCTGCGCACTGCTCTGGTGGCTGCTCCACGCCTCCACCACCATGTGAGGGAATCACCTTCCCGAGTTTTCAAAAACCCCGTGACGGGTGATTCGGTTTCGACCGGATCACCCGTTTTTCGTGGCGCTGCTCCCGGTTTCTCCGCCATTGCCAACCTCCCACCCGGACGATAGAAAGGAATCGATGCACCAGACCGCCTCGCGCCGTCAACTCGGGATCATCTTCGCCTTCACCGGAGTCTACCTGGTCACTTCCGCCCTCGCCGCGTGGTCGATGGGCAACCGCGAATTCGTGTTCTACATCGTGGTCATGCTGATCATCATCGCCGCCATGGCGTGGGTCCACAGCCGGGTCGGACTCAGCGCCGGTCTCCTCGCCGGGCTCAGCGGCTGGGGATTGCTGCACATGGCGGGCGGCCTGGTTCCGATCCCCGAAGGCTGGCACGTCGGCATGGACCAGGGCGTGCTCTACAATCTCTGGTTCGTGCCGCGGCGGCTCAAGTACGACCAGGTCGTTCACGCCCTCGGTTTCGGCCTGACCACCTGGCTGTGCTGGCAAGCGCTTTCCGCCGCCGCCATTCCCCGCCAGGGTGGCCCCTCCGTGTTGCGTCCCACTCTCGGAGTCGTGGTGCTCTGCGCCGCCGGCGGCATGGGCTTCGGCGCGCTCAACGAAGTGATCGAGTTCTTCGCCACCCTCATCCTTCCGCAGACCAATGTCGGCGGCTACGAGAACACCGGCTGGGACCTGGTCTCCAACCTGGTGGGATGCCTCTTCGCAGCGGCGCTCCTCTGGTGGAACGGACGCCGGCCCGAGAAAGAACCCGGCCACTGAGAAAGCGAGCTTCGGAGGCAGGAAATACCAACGGTGCTTTTCCTCTCCCGCCCCTGCCTTTACGGGTCACTCTCCCATCGCCAGAGCCCGCAAGGCGTAGCGAACCAGGCCGCAGTATTGCTCGACGAAATCGTCCTCCAGTCGCTCCTTCGGCCGCGCCATCAGGTAGGCCAAGTGGTTGACCGCCACCGGGTCACCCAGCAACTCGCGGGCCGAGCGCCCCTGTTCCACGAGAAAATGCTCCATCACCGACGCCAAGAATCGAGGCGCTCTCAGCGGACGTACGCCCTCGGGAAATCCCGACCAGAAAATTTCCTCGAGGCCGCAGCGATGCGTTTCCGAGTAAGCCATGCGGAAACAGTGTAGCCGCACCCCCCGCGTCTGCCCAGTCCCATCTTGCGAAACGGAAGCCAACGAGACCCGCCGGCCCCCGAAACGTCCATTAACTTTTGCGAACAAATTCCGTTGCCAAACGGGCCAGACCGATCTTTGTATACGACCGCGAGGGAACCCGGTAGGCAGGGGAAATGTGTTTCGATTTCTTCACAATGCGCCTTGAATGCTGAAAACCCTACGCGATATTCGTCCCTACGACCCTCCCTGCCACGTCGAATGAGCGCCACAGCCAGTCCTGCCCCGAAGGAGCAGTCTTCCTCCGGTTCTTCCACTGATTCCACCGATCTTCAAAACGCCGTCATCCGATTCGCCGGCAATTCCCAGGACGGGATTCAGACGATCGGGGCATTTCTCGCCAAGCTGGCGGGACGCAGCGCGCGAGAGGTGATGACCTACATGACGATCCCGTCCACGATTTCGGGCGGTCCGTCGATCTTCCAGGTGAACCTCGGTTCCGGCGAGGTCCTCTCCCCGGGTGACGAAGCCGATTTCCTGGTCGCCTTCTACCAGCACAGTTACGACAACCACATCAACGCACTGCGCGACGGCGGCGTCTGCATCTACGACTCCGACAACGTCGAGGCGACGGTCAACGAGCGCGACATCCAGCACGTCGCCATTCCCATCACCAGCACCACCGTGGAAGCGCTGGGCGGCAGCACCCGCGAGCGAGGCAAGAACCTCTTCGTGCTCGGTCTGGTGACCCAGCTTTTCAAGCTCGATCACGACAAGGTCGTCGCCCTCATCGAGCGCCAGTTCGGCCGCAAGGGCGAAGACGTCATCCGCAACGCCCGCCTCGCCTTCGACGCCGGCTACGCCTACCAGATCGGCAGCGACATCGTGAAGCAGAGCTACGCGCTCCGCGCCGGGGCCTCGCTCGACAAGGATCGCATCACCACGGACGGAAACACCGCCCTCATGTATGGCCTCATCGCCGGCGGTATCCGCTACGGCGCCGGCTACCCGATCACGCCCTGGTCCTCGATCATGGAAGGTCTGCGCACCGAGTTGCCGAAATACGGCGGACTTTTCGTCCAGGCCGAGGACGAACTCGGCGCCGTCGCCATGGCGCTCGGGTTTTCCTACGCCGGCCACCTCGCCGTCACCGGCAGCTCCGGCCCCGGACTTTCCCTGAAAATGGAGGCCCTCAGCTACGCCGTCATGGCCGAGCTGCCGCTGGTCGTCATCAACGTGCAGCGCGGCGGTCCCTCCACTGGTCTTCCCACCAGCGTCGAACAGAGCGACCTCATGCAGGCGATCTACGGTTCCCACGGGGACACTCCCCGGATCGTTCTCGCGCCCAAGAACGTGGAGGATTGCTTCTACACCGCGGTCGAAGCCTGCCAGCTGGCTCGCAAATACAGCTGCCCGGTTCTCGTTCTCACCGACCAGGCGCTCGCCACCCGGATCGAGGCCTTCCGCGAACCCAACCTCGATGAATGCCTCATCGAGGCCACCCTGGACCAGGAGCCTCGCGACGAGAACTTCAAGCCCTACCCCGTCGATGGCGACACCCGTCACGCGCCTCCCGGCACCAAGATGCTCGGCGGCACCTACCCGGTGGTCACCGGTCTCGAGCACGACGAGTGGGGGCACCCGAGCGCGAGCCCGGAAATGCACGCCCGCATGAACGCCAAGCGTCGGGAAAAGATCAAGGCGGTCGCCGAGGAACTGCAGTTGCCCGACATTTTCGGTGACGAGTCCGGCGAAGTCCTGCTCGTCGGCTGGGGTTCGACCTGGGGCCCGATTCGCGAAGCCACCATTCGCGCCCGGGAGAAGGGACAATCCCTCAGCTCGCTCCACCTGCGCCACCTCAATCCGCTGCCCAACGGGTTGGAAGACATTTTCGCGAATTTCCAACACGTCATCGTCGTCGAAATGAACGATGAAGGCCTCTACGGATACGGCCAGCTGGCAACCCTCCTGCGCGCCCGCTACTGCGATCCGAAGATTCGCTCCGTCTGCAAGACCGACGGGCTCGCCTACAAGATCCGCGAGATCCTCGACGGCGTAGCTGAAATCGTGTCCTGAGCCCCTTGACTCCACTTTCCCTCCTCTCTTTCTCTCGAACCGTCTGCCCCTCCTGAAACCATGGCCGCCGCCGCCGACGCTCCCAAGAAGCTGACCAAGAAAGAACTCAGCGCCGATCACCCGACCTGGTGTCCCGGGTGCGGCGATTTCGCCGTGCTCGCCTCGTTCTTCAAGGTGCTGGAGAAGCTCCAGATTCCCCACGAACAGATCTGCACCATCGCCGGCATCGGCTGTTCCTCTCGCTTTCCCTACTTCGTGAACGGTCACGGGGTGCACTTCATCCACGGCCGAGCGCTGCCCCTGGCCACCGGCGTCAGCCTCTCCCGTCCCGATCTTCACGTCTTCGCCTTCGGTGGTGACGGCGATGGCTATTCCATCGGCGGCAATCATCTCGATCACGCCGCGCGGAAGAACGTCAACCTCACCTACGTGGTCATGGACAACTTCGTCTACGGCCTCACCAAGAAACAGACCTCGCCGACTTCGCCGCAGGGCTTCAAGTCGAAGACCGACCCCACCGGCGCCATCGACCGTCCCATCAACCCGATGAAGAAGCTGGTGTCCAACGGCGCCACCTTCGTCGCCCGGACGCACGCCACCCAGGTCAAGCATATGATGGAAGTCTTCGAGCGGGCCATTCTTCACCCCGGCTTCAGCGTGGTCGAAGTGCTTTCCGAGTGCGTCATCTTCTATCCCGGCGCCTTCGATGCCGGTAATCCCCGCAAGGGCGGCGAGTTCGATCTCATCGACGAGAAGAAGTGGGATGACACCCCGGAGGACGAGGCCCGTCACGACGTCACCGACGACGATGCCGCCTTCGCCCTCGCCTCGCTCGACTTCCCCGGCAAGTTCGGCGTCTTCTACGAGGTCGATCACCCGACCAAGAACCAGCTCGAGCAGCGCTGGATCGACGCCTCCCGGGAAAAGGTCAAGAACGCCTCGGCCCGCGAACTCCTCTCGGAGCGCTTCGCGATGATGAAGTGACGCGGTAGGAAACGTATCCCCGTCTCGTGGACGAAGAATTCCCCGGCTCGCGCAAGGTCGGGGAGCTTTCCAAGCGCCCCAGAAGCAATACCTGGGTGGTCTTTCTGCCTATCCTGTGCTGGTTCGCCAGTATCGTGATCCTCGCGGTATTGCGGCCCGGCGAACTGGAGAAGCCATCGACTCCCTGGATCGTCTACTGGTTTGCCGCCGGATTCGGAATCCCCTTCATCGCCACGGGAATCGCCCAATGGCGGAGCGGTTATCTCTGGCAGAACCTGGTTCCGGGCAATCGAGGGGAACATCGCAGCCGCAATCCCAGGCGCTTTCTCGTCTCCACCCTCTTCCAGTTCGTGATCGGAGCGATCCTCTTCCTCCTGGTCGCCTTTTCCGGCATGAGGGCACCCTTGGCGGATTGATACCAAATCCAAGGATTCAACAGGCGGTACGAAGCAGGCCGGCTTCACTCCCCTCCCCTGGGCTACCGGCGGATTGCCATTGGGATTCGATTTCCCCTGTTCACTTTGACGGACTACTCGTGCAAGAGTGATCGAAGATCGGAAGCAATCCTGATCGAAATTCCCCTTGTCCGTATCATTCCGCCACCAGTCTTTTCACCTTTCCCCGACACAACGATGCGCATTCTGATTTCTGGCGGCCCAGGGTCGGGTTGCACGACGACGGGTTCCGCCTTGGGGAAAATGTTCGGCGTTGGACTATTCGATTCGGATCGCTATTTCCACAAGCCAACCGATCCCCCTTTCCAGGAACAGTATTCATCCGAAGAACGCCGAGCGCTGCTGGGCGCGGCGCTGGCATCGGAATCCTCGTGGATTCTCAGCGGTTCCGTTTCCACTTGGGGATTGGAAGACATCGCCCCAACTCACGGGGTCTTTCTCGGAATCCCCAAGGAAGAGCGACTGAGACGATTAAAGCACCGGCAGCGATCCGAGTTCGGCTCAAGAATTGATCCGGGCGGAGACATGGAGCACGAACATCTTTCATTCCTGGAGTGGGCCTCCGAATATGAGAGTCGAACCGGTCCAGGGCGAAATGTCACCACGGATCGAAGCTTTCTTGAACAGAACTGCCCGCACACAATTTCCCTCACCGAAATCTGCCCTCTCCCTGACCTTGTCGCGAGCGTAGTCGAATTCCTGGAGAAGACGGACGAGCCAGGAAGAACCGAGTGGAAATGACACACTATCTGGTGACACCAGATGGATGGCACCGACCACTCGAATCGGGCTGATAGCAGCCAAATCCAACAAGAGCCCCCTCGATCCGATGAACAAGCTCTACTTCATGGACGGCAAATTCGAGGGTCATTCGTGGGTGATCTCGGAATGGCTGGAGAATGAGGCCTTCCGGGAATCGCTGATTTTCGATGACTCCTGGTATTTCCTTCGCTACCGCTTTTTCGGTCGCGACTGCATCTGCAGCGAAACATCGGCGACCGTGCGGACCCACCTCTACAACTTGGTGGCGGTGCTTTATCGGGATTTCGAAACGCTGACGGGATGCGATTCCGGCGAAGCCGATGCGCTGCAGCGTGCCATTGACGAACTGGTGGAGATCGCGGAGTTCGGCGCCGATTTTCCGGTTTGCTTGTGGGCTTTTGGAGACGAAACGACCCGGGAGATTCTGTCCAAGTGGCTGGAACCACTCCCGCCCCCCGAGCAGATGGCGCACGTGCTGAAATTGCCTCACCTGCAACGGCATGAACTGGAGCGACTGCCCTACCGCTACAGCGAACCGAAAACCTCTCTCAAGCGCTATCGGAAACAGTTGGCAGACTACAACCGACGCCGGAAACACGCCGCCAAGAACCGCCAACGATCCCAACCATCCGGCTGAAACTTTTCCCGTGAGATGACAGCGAACCGAGATCGGCCGCAGCCCGGCTGCCGATCCGAGCTGCGGCCTGTTCCCAGTGGTTTGCTCTCTCGTATTTCCGGCCTTGGGCAACCAGAAAAAGCGTTTATCTGAATAGTGTTCAGATTAACACTTTTGATTTGAGGCGCAACCGGAAATCTTCGCCTTCTCGTATTTCTTTTCCGGGTTGCCCCTCCCGGCCCGAATCAATCCGGGGTTTGCATTGACAAGGCCTTGGCCTGCGTCACTTTTCGACCTCCGAACCATTTTTCCATTCACAACCCAACCACACCCCAAGACCATGGCTGTCCTCGTAGGAAAATCCGCCCCCAACTTCACCGCTCAAGCCGTCGTCGACGGCCAGATCGTCGAGAATTTCTCGCTCGAACAGTACCTCGGAAACAAATACGTCATTCTCTTCTTCTACCCGAAGGACTTCACCTTCGTGTGCCCGACCGAACTGCACGCCTTCCAGGAAGCCCTTCCCCAGTTCGAGGAGCGCGGCGTCGCCGTGGTCGGCTGCTCGACCGACACCGAGATGTCCCACTGGGGCTGGCTCCAGGTGCCCAAGGCCCAGGGCGGCATCCAGGGCGTGACCTATCCGCTCGTCGCCGACACCAACAAGACCATCTCGATGGCCTACGATGTGCTCGCCGGGGAATACGATGTGGACGAGGACGGCGAACTGATCACCCACGGTGAACTGATCGCCTACCGCGGTCTCTTCCTCATCGACAAGGAAGGCATCGTCCAGCACGAACTGGTCAACAACCTGCCCCTCGGGCGCTCCATCGCCGAAGCCGTCCGCGTCGTCGATGCGCTCCAGCACTTCGAAGAGCACGGCGAGGTCTGCCCCATGAACTGGGAAAAAGGCAAGCCGGCCATGAGCGCCACTCACGAAGGCACCGCGTCCTACCTGGCCGGGAACTGAAGTTCCCAGCCCGCAATTTTCGCGGTCCGTCCGCGACTGGAAGACACCACCGGCGATCCGCCGGTGGTGTTTTTTTGCGGCTTGTTCTTTCCCGCTCTGACCAGGCGGTCAACTTCGCGCGGGAAAGGCTGCAGCGGCGGCTACCCGGGCGGCCCGGGGATCGTCGAAGAACGATTCCATGCGCCCGCGAAGATCGCCGTAGAAGGTCTCGGCCATCTCTTCGAGCATGGCGGCGCGGGCGCGGACACTGCGGCTGTCCTTGCCGGCTTCCGCCATGGCGGCGAGCGCCTGGCGTTCCGCGTTGATGCGTTCCTCGAAGGCATGCTCCAGGTCAATGAGGTGCTCGATGAATTCCTTGGCGGCCCGGGATCGATCGACCCCTTCGATCAACGATCGCTCCAGCGGCTTGTTGGCCGGCGACAAGTGCATAAGACGACCGGCCGACAACTCGTCCATGTAGCGATGATAACTCTGCAGGAAGGCTTCCCGCTCCCGGTCGAAGCGCACCTCGTCGCAATCGACCAGGGCATCGTAGGGGCCCGGCTTGGAGAAGAACTTCACGATCAGCGGAATGGTGTCCACCAGCATGAACAGCAGGGCGAGCACCCCGTAGGCGATGAGGGCGAACTTGCCGCCTTCCTGACCGCTTTCGAAGAGACTGTGCAGGGCCAGCGTCTGGGTGAGAATGTCGCGGCGCGGCTCCGCCTTGATGGCTTCCACCCGCTGCTGCTCGTCGTCGGCCAACTTGGCGATCTCTCCCTGGAGACGGCTCAGCTCGGCCAGCCGGGTATCGATCTGGGCGGCGATGGTGCCGCGGATCGAGTTCTGCTGATCCACGAACTGCGACGCCTGCTCCTGCTGGACCTGGCGCTTGAGACCCGCGATGCGCTCTCGCTCCGCCTTGAGACGCTCCGCCTTTTCCGCGGCGATGGTGACGTATTCGGCCTTGATCTGGTCCTCCAGCGACTTTCGGTCGGCGGTGTAGTCATTGCGTTGCTCGGTCAGGAATGCCAGCATTTCACCGATTCGCTTGGCCTCGTCCCGGCGCCAGGAAAGCTGGTCGTCGCGAATGCTGCGGGCTCGCGGCCCTTCGCCGACGATGCCGCTGCGCTGGCCGTTGATCTCGCGTTCGAACTCGCGCTGCCAGTGATCCAGCTCGCTCTGCAGTTTCTCGTAAGCGGCGGTCTGCTCGGTGATCTGCTGGTCGGCGGCCTCCAGCTTGGCGACGATCGGGGCCGTGGCTTCCGCGAGTTTCGCCTCCATCTCGGCCCGGGTCTCCGGATCGAGATCGGCGGTCGGATCCGCATCCCCGACCGAGGCGTCCTCGACGAGGAACTCGGCCTGGAAAGTCTGGTTCCACTTCTCGCGCTGATTGGCGATCTCACCCTCCAGCGCGGTGATCTTCTGCTCGACGCCGAGCTTCGTCCTCGTTGCCTCCGCTCGAACCGCGGCGATCTCGGTTTCGCGCTCCTCCTCGATGACCGAATTCACGGTGTCCTGGAAAAGCAGCAGCGTCAGCGGATGCGATATGGTGATTCCCATCAGCGCGGCCACGATCAGGCGGAGAAAAAACTGTCCCATCTTGCGGTGAAACCGCTGGAACGATCGATAGGTCGCCAGCAAGGCCCGGTCGATAGTGAGGATGATGAATCCCCACGCCAGCGCGACCGGCACGATGACGCGCCAGTCCTGGGTCAGGGTCGAGACCGCGTAGGCACAGGCGATGAAGGCGAAAACGGTGGGCACGAGCACGGTGGCGCCGAAGGCCACGTACTTGCGCTGTTCCCAGTTGGGGCACTGGTCGAGGGTCTCCGCACCGGCTCCCGAAAGCCAGAAGAAGACGTGCTTGAACGGTTTGGTGTTCATGATGGTTGGGCGATGAGGATGGGATGTCGAGACATCAGAGTGGCTCGGAAATGTTGAGAGGATTGCGATTATTTTGCAAATCTAAAATTTCAAAAACGATAAAATAACGGGATTGAGGTCAAGCCTCCGCCCTCAATGAACGCGCTCGCGGCGAGACGAACGATGAACGACCAGGGCTGGCGGCACCCGGCTTCTCCGGTTTCGGAGTCTTCGATCGGTCGGGGAGCGAACCGTGCCCCTACTCCAGTTCCGAGGGCTCCCGGGCCACCTTCAGCCAGGCCGCCCAACTACCGGCGGTATCCGGATCCGTGAGCGGCACAGTGCCTGATACCAGTTTTCCGTGATGATCGGTGGAAACAGGGCCCCAATCCTCGGGAAGCTCGGTTTTTCGCCCCATCGACAAGCGCAACGAATGCCCGGCAGCCACCCGGCGCCCGAGATCCAGGGCCAGCCGTCCCATGGTGAAACGCGGATTGATCTCCCCCATCACCCGGTGTGCCAGGTTTCCTTCCCAGTCCCGGTAGAGGAAGGAATCGACTCCGACCGGGCCACGATACCTCGCCTCCTCCAGCCAGCGATCGAGTTCGCTCGCGAATTTCCCGTCCGGCTCGTAGCGCGGGAGCACTTCGGTCATGAGAAAACGCGCCAACTCCGGGTCCAGCCCCCGACAGAACTTCGGCGACCAGATCGTGCCCGCGTAGCGCCCGCCTTCGCCAATGCACTGGCGAACGAATCCCAGCCGACGCAGGCCCTCGGCGTCCTTCTCGAACTGGACGGAGAAATCGAAGACGCGCTCCACCCAGGGCTCGACCACGCCGGGATCGCCGCGTTCAACCCTCCTGGGTCCGCCATCGAACCCTCTTGGATCCAGGTCACCGGCCTCGATCAACCAGAACCCCCGCCCCGCCGCGGCAAACTCCGGTTTCCAGACCACCGGCACCGTCTTTCCCCACTCCCGAAGAACGGCTGCGCGAGCCGTCTCGATGGATTCTCGTCCCTCGACCGGCCACGAGCGCTCCGCTCCGTCGTCCGACCATGATGGCCAACGCCGGGCCTGCTCCGCCTTGGAAAAGCGGGAGCGCAGGGCATCGGTCCATCGCGGCGTTTCGGCGGAATCCGGCAACCGATCCCGCAAAGGGTCCAGCAACCGGGCGGCGCGCGGTTCCCACGACCACGGGCGCAGGTCGTGCAGCCGGCGTTGCGCGGTGAGACTGTCGGGCGCGAGCGACGATTCCGACGCCACCACCTCGAACTCCGGCAGGTCGAATCCGGCGGCCTGGATGCGCTCGAGGAATTCACGGCTCGGCTTCCGACGCACCAGCACCACGTCGTCCCGCCGCGCGAGATAGAGTGCCAACGGTTCGAGATCGCGGACGAACTCCGTCACCGATCGCTTCGGCTCGTAGTCGCCCCCGTCGAGTCCGCGCGCCATGACCGCCTCGGCATCGGCATTGAACCAGTAGACATCCGGGGTGCGCCCCTTGGAACGCTCGAAGACGGCCAGTTCGCGGACGAAATCCTCGCCGAGCCCGGCTTCCAGCCTTCCCTCCCGGTTGAAGGCGGACCGGTTTCCCTTGGCCCGGCTGGGCGAAAGCGGAAAGACGAGCGATTCCCGGTAGGCTTCCCAGTCGGACTGGCCCTCGTGCTTCCATCTCCGGAACCACTTCAGCCCGTAACCGACGTGGGCGATTTCGTCCCGGTAGATCTGCTCCATCAGCGCCGCGGACTTGGAGTCCCCCGCCTCCCGCATGATGGCCGCGTAATGACGGGCGTAATCGAGATTGGCCTGCTCGAAAGTGAGACTGAGGCGGGTGACGTAGTCGAGCGGCGACTCCATGGTCGCCACCGAATCCCAGAAAAACCGGCTCAGCGGGTGCGAACCGAACTCGACCCCACAGGCCTCCATCCGTTTCACATACCAGAGCGTGTGGCGTTGCTCCTCGCGCAGAGTCTGGAGAAGGCCCCGGCGAAAGGCGCGCGGTGCGTCCGGAAACCGCAGCAACGCCAGCGCCATCAACTCGGCGGCCATCAGTTCGTGGTTCCCGAAGAAATGAAAGAGAATGCCGCGGGAGCCCTCGTCGACCAGTTGGGGGCGCGAGGGCAGTTCCGCCTTTCCGGTGTCGCCTTTCGCCCGCATCCGCAGCGCGGACGGCCGTCCCGGCTCCACCGCGAGCGAGGGTGAATCCGCAACCCCTTCGTCGTCGAGTTCCGCCAGGGGGAGAATCCGCAGTTTCTCCTCCAGCGTCTCGGCGAACAGGATGCGCTCGGCGTATTCGGCAACGGTCACGGCCGACACCGTAGGCGGAAAACGGGAAACGTCATCCCGTCACTCCCGATCCGAGGCGGAATCGAAGGTGTCTTCCAGGTCGGGTTTTCCGGCGGAGGCTTCCCGCTCCCCGAGTCCCCGGGATATCCGTATCCCACCATCCACGATGGCGTCGATGACCTCGGTCGCCGGCTTCTCGAACAGGAAACAGCCGGACGCGCGACTCACCTTTTTCCCCGCCAGCCCGCGCCGACAGGTGGTCGCCGCCGCCTCGAATCGCACGGACGTGGCGACCTGCTCGCACCCCAGGAGGGCGTAGAGCTGTCCCTCCGGAGTGGCCGTCTGCAGGAGCCGGTCAAAGAGTCTCTCGGCACCGGGTTGGGTCAGCAGCAGGCGCAGGGCCTTCTCCTCTTCGCTGACGACGCCGGCGAAGCCGATCCCGCCGAGAGCGAACCGGGGCGCCTGCCGCAAGGTGGCGACAGCCGCTTCCACCGAGTCCGTCCGCACCTGGTCCTCGCCACCCCGGCCCGGCACGGCCAGACCGGCAACGATCGCCACGAGAATCCAGGAACGCGCCCTCATGCGACCTACCCTACTCTTTCACGCCACACCTTGACAACGGTCCGATCGCGACTAAGCGAAACATTCTATGTCAGAAAACGCCTCTTCTCATCCCTTCCAGGCCGAGGTCCAGCAGTTGTTGGACATCGTCATTCACTCGCTCTATACGGACAAGGAGATCTTCGTGCGCGAGCTGGTGTCGAACGCCGCCGACGCGCTCGAGAAGCTGCGCCACACCCAGCTCACCGAGAAGGAGATCTTCGAACCCGAAGTGCCGCTGGAGATTCACATCACCACGGACGACACCGCCAACACCATCACCATCGCCGATACCGGCATCGGCATGACCCGCGAGGAACTGGTGGAAAACCTCGGGACCATCGCCCATTCCGGTTCGAAGAAGTTCATGCAGGCCCTCTCCGAGTCGGGCCAGAAGGAATCCTCGCTCATCGGCCAGTTCGGGGTGGGGTTCTACTCCGCCTTCATGGTGGCCGACGACGTCAAGGTCTACACCCACAGCTGGAAGACGGATGCCGAGCACCTCGTCTGGAACAGTGACGGCAAGACCGGCTACGCGATCGAGGAAGCCCCGGGCCAGAAGCGCGGCAGTCGCATCGTCGTCCACCTGCGCGAGGACCAGAAGGAATTCTCCGACAAGAACCGCATCCAGGGAATCCTCGAAAGCTATTCCAGCTTCGTGCCCTTCCCCATCCTGCTCAACGGCGAACGGGTCAACAAGATCGAGGCCCTCTGGCGCAAGTCGAAGAGCGACATCACCGACGAGGAATACACCGAGTTCTACAAGTTCATCGGCAAGGCCTGGGACGAGCCCCGCTACCGGATGCACTTCAGCGCCGACGCGCCGCTGGAGATCAATGCCCTGCTCTTCGTCCCCCAGGAGAACACCGAGTTGTTCGGCATGGGGCAGATGGAACCCGGCGTCTCGCTCTACTGTAAGAACGTGCTTATCGACGACAACCCGGAAGGGCTGCTGCCGGAGTGGCTTCGCTTCCTCCGCGGCGTCATCGACAGCGCCGATCTCCCGCTCAACATCAGCCGGGAGTCGATGCAGGACAGCGCCCTGGTGCGAAAGCTCAATCGCGTCGTCACCAAGCGTTTCCTCAAGTTCCTCGATGGCGAGGCCAAGTCCGACGCGGCTAAATACGGCGAGTTCTACCAGAAGTTTTCCCGCTTCCTCAAGGAAGGGATCGCCACCGATCACGAGAGCAAGGACAGCATCGCCAAGCTGCTTCGTTTCGAGTCGTCCATGACCGAGAAGGGCGACCTGACATCGCTCGACGACTACCTGACCCGGGCCAAGGACGAGCAGGACAGCATCTACTACCTCATCGGGGACAGCCGCGCCGCCATCGAGGCCGGCCCCTACCTGGAAGCCTTCCAGGCCCGCGGACTGGAGGTGATTTTCCTCACCGAACCGATCGATGACTACGTCGTGCGCAGCCTCTCGACCTACAGCGAGAAGAAGCTCGTGTCCGCCGACCGTGCCGACCTCGAACTCGGCGAAGCGACCACGCCCGAGGAGGGCGAACCGCTGGCGGACGACCGAATCGAGGGACTCTGCGAATTCATCAAGGAGGAGATCGGCGAGGAACGCATCGAGAAGGTCGAAGCTGGTTCCCGCCTGGTCGGCAGCCCGGCGGCGGCCCTGAATCCGGACGAGTTCATGAGCGCCCAGATGCGCCGACTGATGCAGGCGATGAATCCCGACGATGCCCCGCCCCCGGCCAAAGTGCGCCTCGAGATCAATGCCCGCCACGAACTGATCAAGAAACTGGACACCGCCCGCGAATCGAACCCCGATCTCGCGAAACTGGTGGTGGCCCAGCTTTTCGACAACGCGCTTCTCGCCGCTGGTCTCCTCGACGACAAGAAGTCGCTCATCACCCGCGGCTACGACCTCATGGACCAGGCGCTCGGGAAGGACTGATCGCGCCTGTCCCCGAGCCCCGGCGGGAAGCGGAAAGAAAATGCATGGGAAGGCGATTTTTTTCCGCACCCCGCGCAACCCGGGTTAGCCGGAGGGGTTGGAAGAGTGATCCGGGAGCGGACTCACGACGATTCCGCGTCCCCGGGTGATCCAAAACCCAATCCCAGACAACCCCACCTCATGAAATCCACTATTCTCACCCTCTCGCTCGTTCTCGTGGCCGGTCTCGCCATGGCCGCCGAAGGCGACAAGCCCAAGGGCAAAGGTGCCCCGGATCCGGCGAAGCGTGCCGAGATGATGATGAAGAATCTCGACAAGGACAAGAACGGCTCCATTTCCAAGGAAGAATTCGCCGCCGGTCCCATGGCCAAGCGCGCCAATGGCGACCAGGAGAAGATCGACAAGGCCTTCGGCCGCATCGACAAGGACGGCGACGGTTCCATCACCAAGGCCGAACTCGAGAAGATGCCCGCCCCCAAGCCCGGCGCCGGCAAGAAGCCGAAAGGCGACAACTGATCGGCATCCCACTCGGATTTCCGAATCGATTCACGAAAGCCGCCGGGGCAACCCGGCGGCTTTTTGTCTTCGGGATTCAAGCGCCCTGAAGCAACGCATCGATCATGCCTTGCGCCTGCGTCCCGTAACCGCCGCCGAAGAGGTGGTCGTGATTGAGCACGTGATAGAGATTGTAGAGCCTCTTCCGAACTCCGAACCCCGAATCGAGCGGCCACGCCGATTCGTAACCGCGATAGAACTCAGCGCCGAATCCTCCGAAGAGTTCCGTGAAGGCCAGGTCGGTTTCGCGGTCTCCGTAGTAGGTGGCGGGATCGAAGAGCACCGGATTTCCCTCCTCATCGAAGGCGGCATTGCCACCCCAGAGGTCCCCGTGCAGGAGACTCGACGCGGGACGGTAGTCGCCGAAAAAATCGGGCAAGCGCTCGATCAGTTCCACCGCTCCCCGAAAATTTCGGCCGCGTTTCTCGGCCAAGCGGAACTGAAACCCCAGCCGATTTCTCGCGTAGAAACCCACCCATGAGTCCTGCCAGTCATTGGGTTGAGGAGTTTCTCCAATGACATTCTCCCGGTGCCATCCGTAGCGGCCTTCGGGCTCGAGACAACGATGCATCTCCGCGAGTTGCCGCCCTCGTTCGTATTCGGCCTCTCTCCCCGCTTGCGTCCGCAGCGTGATTCCCTCCAGCACGAGAAAGGCCGTTTCGCTCACCGCTCCGTGCCAGAATGGACGCGGCACCCGGATGGTCCCGGTGGCCGCGATCTCGGCCAGCGCGGCGGATTCGACCTCGAACATGGCCAGCTTGTCGGCGCGATTCGCCTTCACGAAATACGGGCATGTTCCCCCGCCATTTTCGCGCCCGTCCACCAGCCAGGCGGCATTGATGCAGCCGCCTCCCTGCGACGCGCGCGAGTCGGGATCGAGCGCGATCCCTGTCGCCTCCCGAACCCGGCCCACCAGGCGCGACCAGGTGACTGAGTCGGAATCCGCCATCAGCCCGCCCGCAACGCTCCTTCCTGGTAGCGCTTGATCAGCCCCGAGCAACCGTCCTCGAGCAGATCGAG
>JAUIGT010000642.1 GCA_030432615.1 Verrucomicrobiia bacterium | reverse complement strand
GCGGTTCCTGTGAGCAGACCGAGAGCCAATATCGGAGCGAGGAGTCGTTTCATGGAGATCGATCCTATGTCCGCGCCCCCGTGGAAGCGAGCGAAAATACCCGCCCACATCGATCGCTTCATGCCGCCTTGCGTCCGTCATCCAGCACCTGCCTGACGGTTCTCGTCATGTCATCGAAGTGATAGGGCTTTTGGACGAAGCCATTCGGACAGGCGCCGCACTCCTCGGCGAACTCATTCACGTCCACGAGATATCCACTGCAGATCAGCACCGGCACCTCATCGTCCTGCTCGCGCAATCTCCGGAAGGTTTCCCGCCCTGAAAGGTTGGGCATGGAAAGATCCAAGAGCACGAGATCGATCCGCTCTTTTTCCTTCTCATAGACTTCCAACCCCTCGAGGCCGTCCCTGGCCTCCAGGACCTGATACCCGATCTTGCTGAGCAGGGTCCGGGCGACGTGTCGCACCACGTCCTCGTCGTCGATGATCAGGATTGTTTCCTTCGACACCGAGGAATGCTGCTGCTCCTGTCCGACCTTGTCGATCGCCACCGGAGGATCGGGTTGAGCTTCGGCAACTGCACTGCGTGGCAGGAAGATATCGAACCGCGTTCCCTCCCCGGCGACGGAGTCCATCTCGATCCAGCCGCCAAGCTGCTTGACGATACCGAACGATGTCGCCAAGCCGAGCCCGGTCCCCTTGCCGGGTCCCTTCGTCGTGAAGAACGGTTCGAAGATGCGTTTCTGGATCTCCGGTGGAATGCCCTCCCCGTCGTCCTCGATGCTCAGGCAGATGTAGTCGCCCGGAGCCGCGTCGGCATGCTGCCGGGAATCTTCGACCGTGATGACCTGATTCCGGGAACGCAGGGTCAGGGTGCCCCCGTCGGGCATGGCGTCCTTGGCATTCACTCCCATGTTCATGATGACCTGGCTCAGCAGTCCGAGGTCCGCCATCACCTTCCAGGGCGCTTCTTCCAGATCCAACTCGATCCGAACCTTCCGGTCGATCGTGGCCAGCAGGATATCTCTCACCTCGCCGAGAACGAGGTTCGAGTCGCAGGCCTTCAGGTCCATCTGGCTGCGGCGCGAGAAACCGAGCAGCTGCCGGACCAGATCCGCGGCCCGCTCGCCGGCACGAATCGCGAGCTTGAGATTCCCCTGGCAATCGGCGGGCGAATCGGACTTCTCCATCTCGAGGGCGACCAGCGACAGGTTCCCGAGAATCCCGGTAAGCAGGTTGTTGAAATCGTGGGCCACTCCCCCGGCGAGTTGCCCGATCGCCTCCATTTTCTGGGACTGACGCAGACTGTCTTCCAGTTGCCGCTGCTCGGTCAGGTCCTGGGTGTTCCAGACCCGTCCGACCAGCTTTCCGCGACGGTCGTGAATCGGCGACGAAAACACGTGCAGGACTTTCGGTTCCGGATCAGTCAACTTGACTTCGCAGTCGATGGTTCCACCCGACTCGCGCAATTCGTCCCATTCCGCGAATTCCCCGTCGTAGACTTCGCCATTTTTCTTGAAGACCTCGATAATCGACTCTGACGAATTCGAGCCGGTGGATTCAGGGTCGAGGCCGATGAGATCGAGGAAGAGGCGATTGACCACGGCCACATCGCCTTCGAGATTCTCCACCAGGAAGCCGTTGTTGGTGCTGTCAATGGCCGCCTGCAGCCGGGCGCTGGTTCGTTCCAATTCGGACTGACTGCGCCGCAGGCTCTCCGTTCGTGAAAGCACCAGTTTTTCGAGTCCATCCCGATGCTCGGCCAGCTCTTCGACCATCAGGTTGAACGAAGTGGCCAATTGTTTCATCTCGATGGCCCCGCCTTCGTCGGCCCGCACTCCAAGGTTTCCGCCCGCCACGAGGCGGGCCGTTCTCCCCAGTCGCTCCAGCGGTTCCGAGAACCTTCGTGAAAGAATGAAACCGGCCCCCAGCGCCACCAGCATCATGCTCACGGCGGCCACCACCAGCGTAAATTGAGCCTGAATCAGGACCTCGTTCACTTCCCGCATCGGCTTCATCACCAAGAGCACCCAGGGGGAATCCACATGTGTCACCGAACTCGGAAGAATCCGGGAAGCGAACAGGTAGGAGACATTTTGCGCGTTGGTGTAGCGTCCCACGGGTGAGGCGCTCCAGAAATTGAGCGAGTAGCGACTGTCGAATTTCTCATGACCGGTCTTGGCGACCGGACCGCTGATGACATTTCCCCAAGCGTCCAGCAAGACCACTTCACCGTCCTCGCCCACCTCGATCCCCTCGAGGAGTTTCATCACCCGGTCGAAGGACAGGCGCGCCTTGATCACGTTGATGGTATCCCCACCCGCTTCCACCGGCATGTAGACGGTCAGGAACAAACCCTGCGAATCATCGATCTTGCGACGGGGATGGGAGATCACGGTCTCTCCCTTCACCGCCTGCCCAAACCACGTGCTGTATTCCTTGAAGACCGGGGCGTTCTCCGTGGTGGTCTCGATGAGGAACCCCTCTCTGTCGTAGAGGCTGATATCGGAAAAAATTTCATGAACTCCCACCAGGCGGTGCATTTCGCGGAGCTTGGCCTCGATCGACTCATCCGGATCGGAGAGGAATGGGTTGGTTTTCAGGGAACTTAGATCGCGCGCCGCGCGGTCCATGACCTCGGCAATATGCAGCGACAATTGCCGCCCGATGTCCGAGACCTTCTCTTCTTCCGACTTGAGAATGTTCCGACTCAGTACCGTGTGCATGGTCACCGACATGATCGCCACGGGCACCAGTCCCGTGATCACCATGACCACCAACAAGCGATAGCGAATGGAATTGAGTCGTTCCTTCATCGCCTGCGCATCAGTTTTCTCCCGAAACGGCCCGAATTTCGACGGTCTCCTCGGGGGCTTGGTCCCTTGAAACGGATTTATCCGGAAGGAGGATCGGTCGGATTCCCGCCAATCTGACTTCATCGAATAGGCTGAAGATCTCTCGGCGAACCTTTTGCTCGCCTTCGGGAGAAAACTGGGTGAAGCGGCATTTCGCCATCAGAGGAGCAGGAGGATAGAGCGCTGGGTGATTCTTCAATGCGGAATCGATCAAGGACTGCGCTTCCCTGTTGGGAGAGGCATGGCAGAGCCAGTTCGCCGATTCCGCCGCCGCTCTGCCCGAGAGCATGAAGTCGATGAACCCGTTCGCCAGATCCGGATTCTGCGCATCCCGGCACACGGCAAAACTATCGACCCACATCGGAGCACCTTCCGCAGGAACAA
>JAUIGT010000063.1 GCA_030432615.1 Verrucomicrobiia bacterium | reverse complement strand
CCAGGCCTTCGCCGAAGGCGCCGAGGAGGCGCTCAAGGGTCGGGGCGGACTCCGCGCCAGGATCCTCACCGACGGCGTGCTGCGGGTGGAGGAGGATTGATCCGGGCCCGGACCGAAGACACCGGGAACTTCGCACCATGGGGACTCGATTTCAGGGCGCGCTCATCGCCGGCGGACGTTCCTCGCGCATGGGACACGACAAGGCCTTCCTGGAGTGGCGCGGCCGGCCTCTCTTCGCGGTCCAGTTGGAAAAACTCCACCACGCCCTCGCCGGGGAATCCCCTCCCCTGCTCCTCTCCGCCAACGCCGACCAGGCCTTTCCCGATTTCATGGAAAACGTCCGCGTGGTCCGCGATTCCGCGCCCGATCTCGGTCCGCTGGGTGCCCTGCGCGACTGCCTGGTCGCGGCCGAAACCGACGGTGCCGATTTTCTCCTCGTGCTGGGCATCGACCTTCCCCTGGTTCCCGCCGCCGCTCTCCGCGACCTGGCGGAACAGGCGCGGGAAAGCGGCCGCGGCGCGGTGCCGCACGATCGCGACCGGGAACGCTGGGACCCCCTGGTCGGAGTCTACCCGGTTTCCTCGCTCACGATCGCGGAACGACAGATCGCCGACGGACAGCTCTCGATGCAGCGATTCTGCGATCGGGCCGAGGCCGAGGGAATGCTCGAGAAGGTCGAGTTCGATCCCGCCTGGCTGGAAAACGTCAACACGCCCGAGGAGTTCGAACGCATTCAACAGGGTCGGTTCGATCACCCCACCCTCTTGAATCGATTCCGGATCGATTCCGGATTCCACGAGGCTCAGGACCGACTCGCCGCCGAGGAACCGCTGGAGATTCGGGTCGAGGGAAAAAGCGTCGCCGTGGTCATGCGGACGCCCGGTCACGACGAGGAACTCGCCGCCGGCTTCCTGCTGACGGAAAGCGTGATCCGCACTTCGGACGACCTCTTCGAGATCAGCCGCTGCCGCGACATCGCCGATCCCGAGGCCGCCGGCAACGTGCTCGACGTGAAGCTCGCGCCGAACCACGGCGCCGATCTCGAAAAGCTGACCCGCCACGTCTTCACCTCGTCCAGCTGCGGCGTCTGTGGCAAGGCGACCATCGAATCGATCTTCCAGGATTTCGCGCCGGTGACCTCCTCCCTCCGGATCACGCCGGAAACCCTGCTCGCCCTTCCGCACCGGCTCCGCGCGGCCCAGGAAACCTTCGAGAAAACCGGCGGTCTCCACGCCAGCGCGCTCTTCGATGCCGGGGGAAATCTCCAGGTTCTCCGCGAGGACGTCGGCCGTCACAACGCCCTCGACAAGGTCATCGGCCGCGCGTTGCTCGACGACGCCCTGCCCCTGAGCGACCGCATCCTCCTCGTCAGCGGGCGCATTTCCTTCGAACTGATCCAGAAAGCCCTCGCTGCCGGCATTCCCGTCATCGCCGGCATTTCCGCCCCCAGCAGCCTCGCGGTCGATTTCGCCCAACAAAGCGGCCAGACCCTGGTCGGGTTCCTTCGCGAGAAAGGATTCAACATCTACGCCGACCAAGGGAGAATAGGAAAACCTGAAAACTGACAACCGGAAACCGAGAACTCGAAGATGCACATTCCCATTGAAGACCTTTTCGAAGACATCATCGGCAAGACCATGCGCGGCCGTCACATCAGCGAGCACCTGCTCAGCGAGGAGACGGGCGTGGATCGAGACACCCTCGGTCGCCTCTGCCGCGGCGAATTCTGCGACGAGGGCGCCTTGCTGAAGATCGCTCCCGTCCTTCACCTCGATCCCGGTTCCCTCACCATCGCTGCCTCCAAGGCCTGGTATCCCAAACCGGTGTCGCTCGACGGTCTCGCCCAGTTCAACACCCCCTATCGAGACATGCGGGTGAACGCCTACCTCGTCTGGGATCCCGAATCGAAGAAGGCCGCGGCCTTCGACACTGGAACCGACGTCGGGCCGATGCTTTCCGAGATCGAGGAGCGCGGACTCTCGCTGACGCACATTTTCCTGACCCATACCCACAACGATCACGTCGCCGACCTCGACCGACTTCGAGCCGCCGCACCCGGGGCCACCGTCTACGCCAACCGCCTCGAACCCTGGCCCGGTTGCGAGAAATTCGTCGAGGGAGCGTCCTACGGGATCGGCGCCCTGCAGGTGGAGACCCGCACCACCAGCGGGCATTCCGTCGGCGGGACCACCTACGTCGTCTCCGGATTGGAAAAACCTCTCGCCGTGGTCGGCGACGCCCTCTTCGCCGGCTCGATGGGCGGGGGCATGGTGTCCTTCGAGGACGCGTTGGAAAACAACCGGAAGAAAATCATGACGCTCCCCGACGAGACGGTGATCTGCCCGGGGCACGGCCCGCTCACCACGGTGGGTGAGGAAAAACGCTACAATCCGTTCTTTCCGGAATGGAAGTAGCGGGGAAACGGGCGGACGCCTCGGCGATGGATGGCCGAAGGGCGGTTGGAAGAACGTCCCTGGCTCGGCGAGTGGTTTGTTGGAAAACGCGCCCGCACCCGGAGCCGAAACTGGGCGGAGGTTTCGAGCGGAGACCTCAGCGAGGTAATCATGTCATCCCGAGCGAAGCCGAGGGATCTCCCGGATGTCGAAAGACTCCCGCCACCAAGAAACCACGCCAGGGCCCGGGAAAGGTGCCCGCTTGTCGTGCATGTCCTGGCCCGGAGAGAGATCCCTCGACTCGTTCCTCGCTCGGGATGACAAGAGTTTCTCCACGTGTACAAACGAGAGACCACTCCCCTCTCTCTGGAGATGGTATTCCGGGAGACGCGACTGGCATCCCTACCGGTTGGACCTCATCCGCTCGATGCCCTCGCGATTCACCCGCACGATCCGCCATTCCTCGAGGATCTCTCCCCCCGCGGCTTCGTAGAAATCGATGGCCCGCCGGTTCCAATCGAGCACGCACCATTCGTAACGACCGCTGCCCCGTTCTCGGGCGATCTCGGCGACGGCGAGGAGCAACTGTTTTCCCGCTCCCTGCCCGCGCCACGCGGGACGCACGTAGAGGTCTTCCAACCACAATCCCGGCTTGCCCAGGAAGGTGGAGAACGTGGTGAACCAGATCGCGTAACCCACCAGCTGACCGTTCGACTCATCCTCGGCCACCAGGGCTCCGGCGGCGGGCTCGTCCCCGAAGAAACTCTCGGTGAGATCCTCGACCGTGGCCACGAATTGGTCCCGCAATTTCTCGAAGTCGGCCAGTTCGGCGATCATGGCGTGGATTTCCAGCACGTCGGCCGGCCGGGCCGGGCGCACCTGGATCGATTCCGAACGTTCAGCTGCCATAGACGGTGAAGCGCCCGTCGGCATCGTCGCCGACCGAGCGGAGTTTGATGTCATCGGATACGGCCTGGGCGATCTCGGCGGAGGTGAGCACGCCGGCGGACAACTTTTGCGTCAGGCTGTTGATGGAAGTGATGCGTCCGGCAATGCCACCCTCATGGTCGGAGAGCAGTGGCTGGGGAATATCGACACTGACGCCGAGCCAGGGACGTTCTTCCAACCGCCCTTCGGCCATCCATCGCCAGAACAGTTTTTCCGTTTCCTTCCGCACCTTGAAAGCCGCCCGGACCGCGCGGAGAGGCGGACCGACCCCGCCGCTGTTCGTGGCTTCGTCCCCGAAGACCGCGAGCAGCCCCTCCCGGTGAAAGGCGGCCACCTCGCCGCCGAATTCGACCACGCCCTCGATCACGGTGGCGCAGAGTTCCTCGATCATGGGAACGGCGGCGTCGCCGACTTCGCGGATCAGTTGCGCCGAGGCATCGTGAAACCCGGCAAACAACAAGGCAACGCCTTTCGCACTCTCGTCTTCCCTGTTCGCGCTCTCTTCCCTATCGCCTCTACTGCCGGGCTTGAGCGCCAATCGACCGGCCACCTGGTCGCCCACGACCCGGGCCAGGTTCTCTTTCAGCACCTCGCGCTCGCGCAGGGCCCGAGCCGCCGATTCCAAGGCCCGGGCCACCCGCTCGAACTCGTCGCCGGGCGGGAGATCCAGGACCACGTCGTAGTCGCCGCCGCCAACCCGTTCGACCGCCTGCTCGATGGCGAGAATGGGCCGGTGAACCCAGCGATAGATCGCCCAGGCGATGCCGACCGCGAGCACGAAGGCGATGCTCAAGGCTCCGGCCCCCTGCCACCAGAGCGTCGCGAGGACGCCGCGCACGCTCGCCGCGGAAACATCGACCCCGAGCACCGCCACCGGATTTCCGTTCGCGTCCCGGATCGGCGCGCTGGCGCTCAGCCAGGTCCCCCACTGGTCGGTGGAAAAGCTCCGGTCGGCCCGGGCCTCGTCCAGGCGCAGGGGTTCCGGCAGGTCGGGAAATTCGTCGCCGGGCAAGGATACGTCCTCGGCGGATTCCTCGGCATCGCCGACGAATTCGAAGCCGCTGGGAAACGCCGCGTTCGGTCGCGCGGTGTAGACATACTTGATCCGCATGTCCTCCCTGCGATTGGCGTCGCGGATCTGCCGCAGCGTCCGCACCAAGTCCTCGTATTCAGGCGACTCGACTCCCGAGATCCGTTCGTGCGCCTCGGCATCGATCACCAGCGCACCCGTCGCCGCGACGTTGGCCACCTGGACGCGCAGTTCCTCGAAGAGACTGTTCCGCGCCGACCGATAGAGCAGGACGAAAAGCAGCCCATGGGTGACCACCGCCGCTCCCAGCAACACCATCAGCACTCGAGTGGAAAAACGCATCGCTCCGTGGCCGAACCCTACCTCTCCGGCTCGCGGGAAAAACCCTGCCGCCATTCCGCTCTCCCGGCGAGCGCTTTTTCTCGAAATCCAACCACCCGTCCCATTGCAAAAGCGAGACCGAACCACTACTGTTCAAAGTAACATTTCCACCTCCCCAACTTTCCCCATGTCCCACTTCACCGATGATCGCGGTCGCGGCACCGTCTCCAATCCGCCGAACCGCTTCGAGAGACTCCGCATCGAAATCGATGACGGTGCGCTGGAGGAGATCGCGGCGAATGATCCCGAGTTCGAGAAGACGCGTCCGCGGACCGTCTACTACCGGGACGATTCGCAGAGCCTCATCACCACCAATGCCAGCCCAGACCTCGGCTTCGAAGCCAGTCTCAATCCCTACCGTGGCTGCGAGCATGGCTGCGCCTACTGCTACGCGCGTCCCTACCACGAGTATCTCGGCTTCAACGCGGGGCTCGATTTCGAGACCAAGCTCATGGTCAAGGAACACGCGCCCGACCTGCTTGAGTGGGAACTGGCCTCGAGTCGATGGGAGCCGAAGCACCTCGCCTGCAGCGGCGTCACCGATTGCTACCAGCCGGTGGAGCGCGAGCTGAAGATCACGCGCGCCTGTCTTGAAGTCCTTGCCCGTTTCCGCAATCCCGTCGGCATCGTCACCAAGAACGCGCTCGTCACCCGCGATCTCGAACCCCTCGTGGAACTCTCGCATTTCCAGGCGGCGGCGGTCGCCATCTCGATCACCAGCCTCGATTCGAAGCTGGCGGGAAAACTGGAGCCCCGGGCCTCGCGTCCCGAAGCGCGGCTCCGGGCCCTGCGGAAACTGAACGATGCCGGGGTACCCGCGGGCATTTCCCTGGCCCCGGTGATTCCCGGGCTCAACGACCACGAGATTCCCGCGATTCTCGAAGCCGCCGCCGATCACGGAGCCCGCTTCGCCAGCTACACCGTCCTGCGCCTGCCTCATGGCGTGAAAGACATCTTCGCCGGTTGGCTCGAACGCCACTTCCCCCAATCACGGGAGAAAGTGCTCGGTCGCGTCCGCGAGATGCGCGGCGGAGGAGATCGCCTCAACGACAGCACCTTCGGCACCCGCATGACCGGCGAGGGCCCCGTGGCCGAGGAAATCCGCACCCTGTTCCGTGTCTCCGCCAGGCGCGCTGGATTGGACGGCGAGCGCACCCGTCTCTCCACCGAGCACTTCCGGCGGCTCTCGCCGGGGCAACTGGAGTTGTTCGGGTGAGACCGTCGGGAAGATCTCCCCCCCTGCTCCTTGACCGGAGAATCGGCGGATTGAAAATCCGCCCCCCATTTTCTCACCAGGGAATCGGCTCGCGATCGCGCAGGAACTGGCCGGTCACCGATGACGGCGCCTCAGCGGCGAGCCAGACGACGGTGTCGGCGCCTTGCTCGATCGAGCGCGGGGCGCTCTCGCCGCCCATTTCGGTGCGGACCCAGCCGGGACAGACGGAATTGACGACGATGCCCTTGTCTTTCAGCTTGGCGGCGAGCTGCCGGGTGACCGCGTTCAGTGCGGTCTTCGAGATCGAGTAGGTCGGCGCGTCGCCTTCCATGTCCTCGAGCTGGCCGAGACCCGATGACAGGTTGATGATACGGCCTCCCTCGGTTGCCTTTTCCAGGAAGGGACGGAAGAAACGCGCCACCAGGAGCGGGCCGAGCGTGTTCGTGGTCAGGGTGTGGAAAAAGGCCTGGCGATCGACCTCGAGGATCGAGCTTTCTCCCTCGGGAAAGATCCCCGCGTTGTTGACGAGGACGTCGAGCGATTCGTGGCGCTCACCGAAGGCCCTCGCCGCGGACTGGATGCTGGCGTCGTCGGCGACGTCGAGCACGAGCGGTTCGACCTCTCCCCCGGTTTCGGTCGCGATCTCTCGTGCGGCCTCGGCGGCCTTGTCCTCGCCGCGGGCGGCCACGATGACGCGAAATCCGCGAGTCGCCAGTTCGCGGGCGGTTTCGCGACCGATGCCGCGATTGGCGCCGGTGATGAGAACGGTTTTCTTCGAGCTGGCCATGGGGGAGAGCGGCGGGAGGTTCCGATACAGACAATCTCCGGACGTCGAGACGACCGGAGACCTTTCTCACAAAACCACGAAAGCGATCCGCTTCCCGGAAAAAATTCCGGCGTTTTTGTAATGACTCGATCTCGAATGTGGCGCCGGTTTTCAACCGGCGATGCGCCGGGAATCCGGCAGTATCAGCAGGATGCAATCTCAAGCTACAGCTTTTTGCGTGTAGCGGACGACCGTTTGGTTTTCCACCGCCGATCCTCACCGAGCTTTCGAGCCGCGACAGGAGTCGCTGGCCTACGTTCGTTTTCCCTCGCCGGCAACAAACCGGCGCCACCTCCCTCAACCACCCATCACTTCTCACTCGTCACTCGAGCCCCGGCGCTCACCGCACCACCCGGGCGCTGCCACCGCCGGCCACTTTCTCCACCTCGGAGAGACTCGCCATGCTGGTGTCGCCCGGCGTGGTCATGGCGAGAGCCCCGTGGGCAGCACCGTATTCGACCGCCCTGGCGGGATCGTTGTGCGCGAGGAAACCGTAGACGAGACCGGAGGCGAAACTGTCACCGCCACCGACGCGATCCAGGATCTCCAGTTTCTCGTACTGGCGAGATTCATAGAACTCGCCGTCGTGCCAGGCGATGGCTGCCCAATCGTTGACGGTGGCGGTGTGGACCTCGCGCAGGGTCGTGGCGGTGGCCTTGAAGTTCGGGAACTCCTTCACCGCGGTTTCGATCATCCTCTTGAAATTGCCGACATCGATCCCACGGACATGCTCGTCCACGCCTTCCACCTCGAAACCGAGGCTGGCGGTGAAATCCTCCTCGTTGCCGATCATGACATCGACATACTTGGCGATCTCGCGATTGACCTCCTGGGCCTTGGCCAGGCCACCGATGGATTTCCACAGCGAGGGCCGGTAGTTCAGGTCGTAGCTGACGATGGTGCCGTGCTTCTGCGCCGCCTTGCAGGCCTCGATCGTCAATTCGGCGGTCGACTCGCTGAGCGCGGCGTAGATGCCACCGGTGTGGAACCAGCGGGCGCCGTGATTGCCGAAGATATCCTCCCAGTCGATGTCGCCCGGCTTCATCTGCGAGGCGGCGGTGTTGGCCCGGTCGGGGCAGCCGACCGCGCCGCGGATCCCGTAGCCGCGTTCCGTGAAATTGAGCCCGTTGCGCACCTCGCGGCCGATGCCGTCGTAGTCGCGCCACTGGATGAAGCGGGTATCGACTCCGCCCTGGAGAATGAAGTCCTCGATGAGACGCCCCACCGGGTTGTCGGCAAAGGCAGTCACCGTGGCCGTTCGCAACCCGAAACAGCGGCGCAGTCCACGGGTGACGTTGTATTCGCCCCCGCCCTCCCAAGCGGCAAAGGTGCGCGCGGTGTGGACGCGCCCCTCGCCCGGATCGAGCCGGAGCATGATTTCACCGAGGGAGATGCAGTCGTAATCGACGTCGGAAGCGGGGCGGATGTTGAGGGCCATGGCAGGGATGAAACGCGGAGCGCGGAATGCGGAACGCGGAAAAGTTGAGGGTTAGGAACGCTTTTTGGCGGTGTTGATCGAGGCCACTGTGATGGCCAACAATTCGTTGGCCTCTTTGAGCAGATCTTCAACCAGTTCTTTCTCGACCAATTCGAGCGCGATAGCTGACTCGATCCAAAAGATCGTCTCATCGCACTCTTCCTCGACTGTTCCCATCTTGCTGATGAAATCGCGATTCGACTTTGCGCGTTTCGCCGCCCGATAATTCGCTCCGACGGAACTGCCACAACGAACCAATTGATTCGCCACGGTATTTCCCGATCGAGTTTGCGGCAACGAATCAGCCAGCCGCATCACTCGAATGCTGAATTCGAAAGTGCGCTTCTTGAGATCCTGCATGCCCTCTCCTTTTCGAGATTTTTCCGCGCCGCGGGTTCCGCGTTCCGCGCTCTTCAGCAGCATCCGCCACCCGGAGCGCAGCAACCGGACGCGGCTGGCGCGGGGCTGAACACCAAGTCGTTCACGCCCGACTCCTCAAAAGCCAGCCCGCACTTGTCGGCAGCCAGGCAGGCGGGATGTGGAAGAGCGAGCTGAAACTCGATCTTCCCCTCCTTGGCGGCGATCTCGGTGACGGGAAAGGCGATGGTCCGGCCGTCCTCGTGTTCAACCACCAGGGGAAGCGCTTCGCCTTTCAACAGCGGTTGGCTCATCTCGAGAATCTTGCGCAACTTCCCCGCCCGAAGCCGGTGATCGACATCGCTGGCGACCAGGAGTTGCAGCTGACAGTGGGTCGAACCGCGAACGGTGCCGCCGCAGTCGATGAAATCCTTCCGGACGCGCCCGACTTCGGTCACGTGGAAATGCGGAGGCACGGATTCGCCATCCGGAAGGCGCATCGTCAGCTCGGCTTCGGGATGCTCGCCGAGCAGGGCCATCAGTTCGTTGACGTGGGGAGGATTCACCATGGTCTTTTCTTGTTCTGAACAATTTCCGCGTTCCGAACTCCGCGTTCAAAAAGCGTTCGCCTGAATGTAGTCGGGATCCCCGTGGAGGAAATTGACGAGATTGTGGGTTGCCCGGAGCGCCTGGCGAATCACGCTCTCGTGGGTGCGCGAGGCGATGTGGCTGGTGATGATGCAGTTCGGGGCCGCCAAGAGGGGGTGATCGGCAGCCGGCGGCTCGGCGTCGAGCACGTCGGCGCCGTAGCCACCGACCTTGCCGGACGCGAGCGCCTTCACGATGCAGTCGGTCTCGACCAGTTCGCCACGGGCGCAGTTGAGCACGATGACGCCGTCCTGCATTTCGGCGATCTTGGCGGTGTTGATCATGCCGCGGGTGCTGTCGTCGAGAAAACAGTGGAGACTGACCACGTTGGCTCGGTGGAGGACGTCGTCCATGGATTCGCAGCGCTCGACGCCATGTTCGGCCGCGAAGGCCTCGTCGAAATAGGGATCGAAAGCGATCACCGGCATCCCGAAGGCCTTGGCGCGGATGGCCACTTCCTTGCCGATGCGGCCGAGGCCGATGATCCCCATGGTCTTGCCGAGGATCTCGTTGCCGATCGGCTTCTTCCAGCCCGCCACCCACTTGCCGGCGCGAACATCGACGGCGTTTTCCTGGATTTTCTTACAGAGCCCCAGCAGCAGACCGAAGGTGTGCTCGGCCACGGTGGTGTGGTTGACTCCCGGGGTGTTGAGGACCGGCAGCTTCTGCGAGGTGGCGAAGGCGACATCGATCTTGTCGAGCCCGATGCCGTATTTCGCGATCACCTTGAGGCGCGGCAGCGATTTCTCGATGACGGCCTGGGTGATGGCGTCGTCGCCACAGAGAAAACCGTCGAATTCTCCGGCGAGCTCGAGCATTTTTTCCTCCGGCAGTGGCCCGCGCTCGCGCACGATCTCGTAGCCCTGCGATTCGAGCAATTCGTGGTGAGGTCCGGGGGTGTCCTGGTAGGACGTGGTGGTGAGGAGAATTCGAGTTGTCATGGGTTGCGCCAACGATTAGCGAGAGAGTGATCCGAATCAACCCGAATGGACACGCCCTCCCCCGACCGGAATCACGGTCCCCAACCGCTGGATGCCATCCTGACCGAGCGGGGCATCGACAACCACGAACTGGTCGCGGCCAGCACCGAGCAACTCACCCACAAGCAGGTGCAGAAAGGCCGCAAGGGCCGTCAGCTCACGCCGAACCTCCAGCGCAAGATCGCGCATGCGCTCAACGCGCTCTGCAAGGATCGGAAATATCGGGTGGAGGACCTGTTCAACTACCGGGGCTGACCCTGTTGCGTCGCGGACCTGACAGGGTTGGATCGCTCATCCCCCCGATGGCAAATCCGCCGCTTCGCGCGCCGAGGTGGCCCGCACTCGCTTGAGCAGGGCGCTCATCCTCTCGACGCGATCCGCTTCCTCGGCCCAGCGGTTCGTGGTTTCCTGCGCATCCATGCCGAGATCGTAAAGCTGGCCCTCGGGCTCGCCGGATTTCGGCTTCAGGATATTCGGACGGGTAAAGCCGCCGGAGGCACGGCCCTCGATGTATTTCCAATCGCCTTTCCGCAGGGCGAACATCCCGCGGAGCGAGTGGTGAACGGAAAACGGTCGCGCGCTCTCCGCTTCGCCGGTGAGAACGGGCAGAAAGGAAAAACTGTCCATGCCAGAGGTGCCCCGGCTCTCCTCGCCGACGATTTCCGCAACGGTGGCGTAGAGATCGGTCAACTCGACCAGGGCGTCACTGACCCGCCCCCCTTTCACCCGTGCCGGCCAGCGGACGAGGAAGGGCACCCGGTGGCCGCCCTCGTATATGTCCGCCTTGGTGCCGCGCCAGTCGGCGTTGCTCTGGTGACCGAACTGCTTCACGTATTCGCCGCGGGGAGTCAGGGGAATCTTTCCCCCATCGTCGTCGGCGTGGAAATCCCACCAGTGCCAGAGTCCGCCGTTGTCGCTGGTGAAAAGCACGAGGGTGTTCTCGCTCATGCCGGCGGCATCGAGGGCGTCGAGGACACGGCCGACCTCGCGGTCGGTCTCCCAGGTGAAGTCGCCGTATTCACCGGCCTGGCTCCTGCCCCTGGCGTCGCCGGCGGGCGCCACGGGCAGGTGCGGCGAGTTGAGCGGCAGGTAGAGAAACAGGGGCTCGCCCCGATCGGCGTGCGACTCGATGATGCCGACGGCCTCGTCACCGAAACGCCCCAAGACGTCGTGGACATCGAAACCCGGAGATTTCACCCCGGAGACCCCGGCGAGGAAGGTCCGGTCCTCGACCTCCTCGTGCCACGCGGTCGGCAAGGTCTCGACCCGCCGGTCGCGCAGGTAGGCATAGGGGCTCATGTCGAGCGAGGCGGAGATCCCGAAGTAGGTGTCGAAGCCGACGTCGTTGGGGCCCCCGGTGAGGTCGTGCTCGAAATCGACCTTTTCTCCCGATCGAAATCGCTGGTCGCCGCGCTCGCCGAGCGGCTTGCCGTCCTTGTCGTGCCACCGCATGCCGAGATGCCATTTGCCGACGCAGGCGGTGCGGTAGCCGGCTCGCTTCAGCAGGGTGGCGAGGGTGTCCTCGTTCTCGCCGATCAAGGGCGGGCCGAAGCCGTCGAGGACGCCTTTCTCCAGCGAGGTGCGCCAGCAGTATCGCCCGGTGAGGAGGGTGTAGCGCGTGGGCGTGCACACCGAGGAGGGCGTGTGGGCATCGGTGAAACGCATGCCCTCGGCGGCGAGCCGATCGAGGTTCGGCGTCGGGATCTTCGAGTCGGCCTGGTAGCATTGCGGATCGCCCCAGCCCATGTCGTCGGCGAGAATGATCACGACGTGCGGCAGCGCATCGGCGAGCGCCTTCCCCGGAGAAAAACCGAGAGCGGTGAGGAGGAGAACGGGCAGGAAACGAAAGAGGGACATTCCCGGTGAATTAGCGAATCACAGCCCGGGAAACAAGGCTCCTTTCCGGTTGGCGTGCGGGACTGCTTGAAAAACAGGCTTTCGGACCGACCTTTTCGTTTCAGAACACGGAGGCAATGACGGACAGGGACTACGCGACAGCATCCCCGCGGAATCGGAGGGGAAAAACGGCGGCCATCGGCCTGGCGCTGGCGCTCTGGTCGGCGCTGGGCCCGGCATGGAGCCAGTTCGCCCCCGATCCCGGTCTCGGCAAGCCTGTGCCCAAGGAGGGCGAAGTCACCGCCGTCAAGGGCGAGACCATGACCATCGAGCTGGTGTCGGAGGCCAAGACCCGGGCCGCAGTGGTCGAGTTCCTGATCCGTGATTTCCCACTCAACGGCGAACTCGGCCCCATGGTGAGCAAGGAGGAGGACCGCACCAGGGCCTCGATCAAGTACACCCCTGACAACGACAACGCCGCCACGACCGATTCCTTCACCTTCGCGGTGCGCTACCCCGGAGGACTCTGGTCGCAGAAGGCCAAGGTCGAGATCAAGCTGGAAGCGTCCGAACCCCGGATCCACGCCACGGCCGAGGTCGATTTCGGGAAGGTCATGATCGGTCGATCGGAGGAACGGGAGATTTTTCTCAGCAACAGCGGCAATGCTCCCTACCGGAACCAGATCCAGCTGCAACCTCCCTGGGAAATCGTGGAACCGGCCAAGGGCCTCCTCAACCTCCAGGTCGGCGGCCAGCAGGTGATGAAGATCCGCTACACACCCGAGGTCGAGGGACCGGCCGCCTACCAGGTGACCTTTTTCCGCAACCGCGGAGCCGCCACCCAGCTGAAGGCCGCGGGCTACGCGCCGTTTTCCGTGGCCACGACCGAAGTGGGACTGCGCTGGGCGGAGAATTCCCGCACCCGGATCGGCTCGGTCACCATCACCAGTCACGCTCCGGAACCGCTGCCCGTGACCCTGACCACCGACGAGCGCCTGAAACTGAGCGGAGGCGGCGCGAGCTACCTGCAGCCGGACGAACCGACCGAGTTCCAGGTCTACCTGCCGACCGCCGACGTGGCCCCCTACGGCGGACAGTTAGAGATTGCGGCGGGCAACTATTCCGTGCCGGTCTTCGTGAAAGCCGGTATCGCTCCCGCCTACCTGGTCGTGGAAAACACCGGCACCGCCGAAGGACGGCTCGATTTCGGCGCCATCGAACCGGAGGGCATCGCCCAGGGGAGTTTCCAACTGCGGAACGCCGGCGGAACCGAGGTGAAGGTCAGGCTCAGCACCAAGCCCCCCTTCACCGTGCTGGCGGCCGGCGGCGTGGCCACGCTCGATCCCCAGGAATCCGAGGCCTTCGCCGTGCGAGTGACGGCAGCCGAGGGCATCACGGGACTCTACGAGAGCACGCTCTCGATCGAGGCGGAGAACGGGCAGATCCTCCAGGTGCCTCTCCGCGCGATCTTCATCGGCTCGGATGAGGACGAGAATGCCGGACTGCGCATGCACGCCTCGGCGCCCGGACTCGATCCCGGCGACCTGCCGCCCGCGGGGACGAACTCCACTCCCGACGCGGATCGCCCCCCGCAAACCGCGGGTCGGCGTCCCACCCAGGAAGAGATCGATCGAGCCATCGCGGAGATGGACAGGATGCGAAGCCCCCTGGGTTTCATTACCACTCCCACGGTCGAACGCGAGATCGCCGACTCCATCCCCCCGGTGCCCGCGGAGGGCATTCGCCTCGTCGAGGAAGGTCGGCGGCACCTCACCGTCGGATGGCCGGCTCCCGCCATCGGCTACGAGGACTACGAGATCGAGATGCGCATGACGCGGCAGATCGATGAAAACCACATTCCCGAGAGCGTCTGGGTCCCCTACCACGACGTGGATTACCGCAAGGCCGGCGATGGCGGCATGGCCGCCGAGATCCGCGGACTCGGCCCCAATCGGAGTTACGAATTCCGGGTCTTCACCCTTGGCGACAACGGGAAAGTCTCCGAGCCCCTGGCCTTCGTCGCCAAGACGAAGATGCCTTTCGACTGGACCTGGGTCTACGTGGGATTCGGCGTCCTCGTGCTCGGAGGCGTCGGCACGCTGGTGTGGTGGCGCCTTTCGGCTTCCTCGTCGCAGGGCTTTTCCCTCCCCGGTCTCGACCGCGCGCGGGACCTCGTCCGCGGCGCCCGTTCCTGACGTCGTCCGTCTTCGCCACCCCTCGTACGCGCCAGTGCGCAGAACGGGATTTCATCTGGCAAAAAGGTCGAAGTCATGGCATGCACTTCGACCATGAAAAACCTTCCCCGGGCGGTTGTTTCCGCTCTCACCCTCGCCGCCAGCCTCCTCGCGAGTTCGGCGACCGCCGATGCGGCCTTCGAATTCAAGAAAGGAGAACACGTCGTCTTCATCGGGAATGCGCTGCCCGACCGAATGCAGCACGACGCCTGGCTGGAGACCCTGATCCAGTCGCAGCATCCCGATCTGGAATTGGTCATCCGCAACCAGGGATTCTCCGGAGACCAGGTCGCCAGCCGCCCGCGCAGCAGCGGCTTCACCCCGCCCGATGAATACCTGAAGCTCTCCGAGGCGGACGTCATCTTCGCCTTTTTCGGCTACAACGAGTCCTTCGCCGGCGACGCGGGCCTGGAGAAATTCAAGACCGACCTCGCCAAGATGATCGACGACTACCGGGCTCTCAAGCCCAACGGGAAGAGCGCGCCCCGCTTGGTCCTGTTCACCCCCATCGCCCACGAGGATCTCGGGGACCCCAACCTCTCCGACGGCAAGGCAAACAACGGACGCCTCGCCAAGTATGCGGACGCCATCAAGGCGGTCGCCGAGGAGAAGGGCACCGGATTCGTCGATCTCTTCGAGTCATCGAAGAAACTCTACGCGGCATCCGAAGAACCGCTCACCATCAACGGCGTCCACCTCAACACCGAAGGCAACCGCCAGTTGGCGGAGATTATCGCCGAGCAGCTCATGGGCAAGAAGGTGACCGCCGGCAAGGAACTCGACGCCCTGCGCGAAGCCATCCTCGACAAGAACTGGCACTGGTTCAATCGCTACCGCGCCACCGACGGCAACGACGTCTGGGGCGGTCGCTCCACCCTCGAGTTCGTCGATGGCCAGACCAATGCCGACGTCCTCCAGCACGAGTTGATCATGCTCGATGTCATGACCGCCAACCGCGACAAACGGGTCTGGGCCCTGGCGAGTGGCAGCGATCTCGTCGTCGATGACGGCAACGTCCCCCCCGCGGTCCCGGTCGAATCCAACGTGGGCGGAAAGAGCAAGAGTTCCAACGCCATGAAGGAGGGCAGCCTCGACTACGTCAGCGGCGAGGACGGCGTCGATATGCTCAAGGTTCCCGAAGGCTTCAAGGTGAACCTCTTCGCCGACGAGTCGATGTTCCCGGAACTGGTCAACCCGGTGCAACTGCAGGTCGATGGCAAGGGCCGCCTCTGGGCCGCCGCCTGGAAGACCTATCCCAAGTGGGAGCCCGGCAAGGAAATGGACGACCGGCTGCTCATCCTCGACGACACCGACGGCGACGGAGTGGCCGACAAGTGCACCACCTTCGCCAAGGTCCACAACCCGCTCGGGTTCGAGTTCTGGAACGGCGGCGTCCTCGTGACCCGCGGGCCCGACCTGCTGTTCCTCAAGGACACCGATGGCGATGACCGCGCCGACGTCAGCATTCCCATGCTGCACGGTCTCGGCACCGCCGACACCCACCACGCCGCCAACAACCTGATCTACGGTCCCGACGGCGCCATCTACTGGCAGAGCGGGATTTTCCTGCAGAACAACTTCGAGCATCCCTGGGGCCCGGCCCTGGCTTCGGGTTCCTCGGCCATGTTCCGCTTCGATCCCCGCCAGTTCACCATCAGTCACCACGCCGACAACAGCCCCAATCCGCACGGCATCGCCTTCGACTACTGGGGCTACCACTACGCCAACGACGGCACCGGCGGTCGCGCCTACCAGGTGCGGCCCGACGGCAAGACCTTCAAGATGTTCAAGCTGCTGGAGAAGGAAGTGCGGCCCGTTCCCGCGAACGAGGTCGTTTCCAGCGCCAACTTCCCCGACGAGATGCAGGGCGATTTCCTCATCTGCAACGCCATCGGTTTCCTCGGGATCAAGCAGTACGATCTCGATCGTGACGGTGGCGCCGAATACACCGAAGAAATCGGCAAGGGCCGCGACAAGCAGACCATCACCAAGACCACCAAGTTCGGTGAAGTCTGGGGCACGCCCTCCGGCGCCGACCTGACCCTCCGCGTGCCGGATCCCACGACCGGCGAAGTGAAGGAGAGCGTCACCCAGGGCCTCCTCGCCAGTGAGGACAAGAATTTCCGCCCCGCCGACGCCATCTTCGGCGAGGACGGCGCTCTCTACGTGGCCGACTGGCACAACGTCATCATCGGGCACATGCAGCACAACATTCGCGACCCCAATCGCGACCACAAGCACGGCCGCATCTACCGCGTCGTGAACACGAAGAAACCGCTGCAGGAACCGGTCAAGATCGACGGCGCCAGCCTCCCGGAACTGATGGCCAATCTCGAACACCCCGTCGACGGCGTCCGCCAGCGCACCCGTGTCGAACTGAGCGAGCGTCCCACCGAGGACGTCATCGCCGCCTGCGAGGAATGGATGAAACAGTGGGATCCCGAGAAGAAGGAGGACGCCCACCACCTCCTCGAGGCTCTCTGGCTCCACCAGCAGCACAACGTGCGCAACACCAAGCTGCTCAACCAGCTGCTCAAGTCGCCCGAGCCCCACGCCCGGGTGGCCGCCCAGACCGTGCAGCACCTCTGGTTCAACGTCGATCTCAAGGCCGGCGGTGACGAGGGCGGCGAAAATCCGCTCGAGCACCAGAGCAACGAGAAATCGGGCGTCATCGAGGATACCCCCGAGCTGACCCGCGTTCGCATCGGCACCATCATGGAGAAGCTCCGCTTCGACCTGAAGGATTTCGAGGTGAAGGCCGGCAAGAAGATCGAGCTGACCTTCCACAACCCGGACTTCCTGCCCCACAACCTCGTCATCACCCAGCCCAAGGCTGCCGACGAAGTGGCCATGGCCGCCATCGCCCTCGGTGCCGACGGCTTCGCCAAGGGCTACGTGCCGGAGCACGAGAAAATCCTCGCGCACTCCAAGCTGCTCGATCACGAACAGGAGGAGATCCTCGAATTCACCGCCCCGGAAACTCCCGGCGACTACGAATTCGTCTGCACCTTCCCCGGTCACCATCTGCTGATGCGTGGGATCATGAAGGTGGTGAAGTGAGGTTCGGCCCTTTTTCTTTCCTCCTTGCATTTGAAGGCCACCGGGCGGTTCCGCGCTCGGTGGCCTTTTTCTTTCCACCGTTGCGAACAGCCGGATTCTCGGGCATGGATAATGCCCATGAGACAGCGCCCCCTTCTCCTCGCCCTCGGTCTGGCCGTCGCCGCCGCCCTGCCGCTTTCCGCCAGCGCCGCCGAACGCCCGAACATCCTCTTCATTTTCACCGACGACCACGCCCCGCACGCCATCGGCGCGTATGACGGCTGGTTGAAATCGGTGAACCCGACACCCGAGATCGACCAACTCGCGGCGGACGGGATGCTCTTCGTGAACAGTTTCTGCACCAACTCGATCTGTGGCCCCAGCCGCGCCGTCATCCAGACCGGCAAGCACAGCCACAAGAATGGGTTCATGAACAACGGGAACTCCTTCGACTGG
>JAUIGT010000062.1 GCA_030432615.1 Verrucomicrobiia bacterium | reverse complement strand
GCCGTGGTGGCGTTCACGACCAAGCCGAGTGCCTCGGCCCACCACTGATCCGGGCGATTTTTCCGCCACTTTTGGTTTCCCCTCAGGTAGTTGGGGCTGTTAGGATCGCGCGCGCGTCCCACTCGGACGCTCTTCCTCCTTTTCGTCGCCGGTCGATTCTATCGATCGACCGACGGTTCGCTGTCACGCCGATCCTCACTCCTCCATGTCCCGTCCCCATCGTCTTCGCTGGCTGATCAGTGCCCTGCCCGCGCTGCTGATCGCCGTCCTGGTCGCCCTCCTGGCGCTCTTTCGGCAGGAACCGACCGAAGACAACGCACCCGATACCACGGCAACCACCGAAACAGCCGCGGGCACGGCTTCTTCCGGCCAGACCTCCGAACTGGCCGCGGAAACGCTGCCCCCGGAACTGGCGGCGTCCGCCCAGCGCGAAATCGAGCGGCGCACCATCGCCCGAGGCCTCGAGGCTGCGGGCGCGGCGAGCGCGCATCCGGCCTTCGACGAATTTCGCGACTGGGTCAACCGTTGGCGGGAAGCCGACGCCGACTCCCGCCCCGACCTGATCGAGGAAGGCGAAACCCTCGCCCGGCAGCGCCAACCCCGGATGATCGAGCTGATCCGCACCGACCCGGAAGCGGCCCTCGCCCAGGCTCTCTCGTGGTCCGACTGGGCTTCCCTCCCGGCGCCGCTGCGGCCCCTGGTGGAGGAGCCGTTCACCTCGCGACCGGATCTCGACGTGTTTCCTCTCTGTCACGACGATTCCGAGAACGGAAAGCGGCACGTCGCCGAAGTCCTGCTCTCGGGACGCGACCGGGTCATGGAACTGGATTTCGGCGACGGCCGACGCTCGGAAACGTTCGTCTATGGATGGCGCACTGAGAGCCTCTCGCGCGAGGGCATTCCCGTGCAGGGCATTCGCCTGAACGAACTCGCCGCGATGCGGGAACCGGTCTTTCAGCGCCTGTCCCGCCCGGATGACATCGCCTACGTCCGGGAACACTTCCCCGTCGCCAATCCCGACCCGGCCCGTGATTTTTCCGACGGCTCGCCACTCCCCGACCAGCCCGTGGTCGCCCTGTCCGGCGGCAGGGTCTTCCTTTTCTCCGATCACGAATCGCTGGAAAGCTTCGAAGGTGAAATCGCTCCCCTGGAAAAGACCATCGGACCGAAGGCGGGCAGTCGCCTGGTGCATGAAACCCTGGCGGCCATGGACGGGGAGGAAGGCTTCGACGTCGATGGACTCGAGATCGCCTTCAGCCAGTGGACCGAGAGCCACCACAACGCCTACGTGATCCTCGTCGATTTTCCCAACCGCACCGGCGCGCCGATCGCACCCTCGACGTTTCAGAACCGGATGGACGGTCCCGTGCACGATCTCCTGGCCGAGATGTCCTTCGGGAAAACCGGCATGACCACCACGGTGGATCCCACCATCTACCGCATGCCCCAGCCCACCAGCTACTACGATGGCAGCGACGGCAGCGGCAACAAGAAGAACGGCGATCTCCACAACCACGCCATCGCCGCCGCAGTGGCCGCGGGGAAGAACCCGAACTCCTACAACCACCGCATCGTCATCTTCAAGGGCCCGAGCATGGGCTACTGCGGTCTTGCCACGGTGGGCGGCGGCAAGATCTGGCTGCCCTGCACCAGCGTGAAAGTGACGATCCACGAACTCGGCCACAACTACGGCCTCAGCCACGCCAGCTACTGGTCCGGCACCGGGAACGACCCGGTGGCTCCGGGCGGCTCGTCCAGCGAGTACGGCGACAACACCGACATGATGGGCGGCGGGAACGACCCCAGCGGGCACTTCCACGTGCAGGGCAAGCGCAAGCTCAACTGGATCGAGGGGAACCAGACTCACTTCGTACACGGCGGCAATTCGGGTGATACCGTCCGGCTCTATCGCTTCGATCACTCGGGGCTCGACCCGGCCAACCTGACCCGCGCGATCCGCGCCACCAAGGGCAACAACGAATACTACTGGATTGGTTATCGCCAACGCTACACCGCCAACCAGTTCGAACACTACGAAAAGGGTGTCCAGATCCTCTGGCAGCAGCCCAACAAGTCGAAGTCGTGGCTGATCGACACCACCCCGGGTTCCTCGGGCGGGAAGAACGACGCCGGCACCGCGCTCGCCCGCACCTATTCCGACCCCAACGCCAACATCCACGTTACGCCGGTGGATCGGGGCGGCGCCGGGGCCAATGCCTGGATCGATGTGGTCGTCAAACTCGGCCCCTTCCCCGGAAATCGCGCCCCCAACGTCTCCATCTCCGCCCCCGATCCCGTCCCCCCCGGTCAGACAGCTCGGCTGCAGGTCGTGGGTACTGATCCCGACGGTGACTCCCTCGCCTACGCGTGGGACTTCGGCGATGGCATCGTCCACCCGAACCGCTCGTGGTTCGACATCAGCTGGGCCAACGAGGGCACCTACCCGGTGACCTGTCACGTCACCGACATGAAGGGACAGGTGACCACCGCCCGGCTCGATGTGCACGTGTCGGCCATCCTGCCCCCCACCAGCCTGAGCGCCACCGACGGCACCTGGGAGGACCGGGTTTCTCTCCGCTGGACCGGTGTCCCGGCGGGGTCCCCCACCTACCGCGTCCTGCGCTCGGCGGTGGACGAGACGCTCGCCGAAGCCGGGGAAATCGGCACGACCACCGCGACCACCTTCGATGATCTCACCGCCGCTCCCGGCGTGCCCTACCGCTACTGGATCCAGGCCGCGTATTCCGGTGGCGCCACGGCGACGAGCGGTTCCGACACCGGCTATCGCTACATCAGTTCACCGGCCCCGCTGACCGCCACCGGCACGACCTCCGGCATACAGCTCGCCTGGCAGAACGTGGCCGGCACGGACAATTTCCGGGTCTACCGGTCCCTCTTCCCCAACGGCGGCAGCCCGGTGCTGGTGGCCACGGTTCCGGGCGACACCACCCACCATCTCGACGACACCGTGCCGACCGGCAGTCGCTACTACTACTACGTCGAAGCCTTCGCCAACGGCATCACCGGAGACCCCAGCAACATCGCCCGCGCCCGACGGGTCATCGAGGCACCCGTGAATTTCACCGTCTCCAGGGACAGCTTCAATTTCGTCCGCCTGGACTGGTCGGCCCGCCAGGGATCGAACTCCTACCTGGTCTATCGCGGTCGCACCGACCGTTTCGAGGACGCGGTCTACCTGGGAACGACGCGCGAGATCTTCTTCGTCGATCGCCACGCGGTGCCCGGAATCGCCTATCGCTACTGGGTGCGCGGCTTCAGCGCCGTCAATGGATTCAGCGAGGTCGCGGTTTCCACCGTCGAGGGTCGGCGACTCGGTGGACCGTCCCGCCCCGTCGTCGAACCTGGCGATCCGCCCTCCGGCGACGACACCAGCCCGGTGGACACGCTCGACGCCATCCGGCAGCGTTTCGAGGGCTTCGTGCTCGCTCCGGACGATACCGACGACACCTCGATCCTGGGCTCGTTTTCCGCCAACCTGGGCACCCAGGCGCTCTCGGTCGGCCTCCGGTTCGACGGGTCCCGCTGGGCAGGCCGCGGCTCGCTCGATGGCGAGGGCAAGACCACCCTCGAACTCCGCGCCTTCGGTCGCGATCCCCTGCCGGCGACCTTCCAGCTGACCCGCACCCAGGCCGGCGCCACCCGGTTGGAGGGAACGCTCGGACCGGACGCCGCTCCACTGGGAATGGTCGATGCCGGCTGCCTCGACCTGCACCCGGTGACGAATCCCGCCTCCTTCGCCGGAAATTATACCCTCGCCCTGCCGCACGATCCCGCCGCCGACGCCACGGAAAGCCCGGCCGGCGACAGCGTGGGCACCGGATTCATCCATGCCAGCGGGCGCTACTGGTTCCGTCTTCACCTCGCGGACGGAGCGCTCTGCACCCTGGGCGGCACCGCCTCCGGCGAGGGCGAACTTTTCTGCTTCGGCGCACCTTACCCCGGCCGCGAACCGGGTCTGCTCGCCGGGAAACTGGTGGCCCGGGCCCTGGCCAACGTCTCCGATCTGGACGGTCAGTGGCGCTGGACGCGGCCGGCCGATCTGCCGCGACCGGAACTCTACCCGGCCGGTTTCGACGTCACCCGGGCGGCGGTGGCATCGCTCTACGAGGCTCCCGCCCGCGGTGAGCGCGTTCTCGGCATGCTCGCCGACGGGGAAGCGAACGCGCTGTGGAGCCTGCGCGATGGCAACCTCAACCCGGTGCCCAGCAGCCGCCACGTGACCTGGGACGATCGCAATCGCGTTACGGGAGCGGATCTGCCGGAGGACGAATTCCTCCAGGTGCGCGTGTCCCCCCGCGATGGGTTGGTCAGCGGTCTCTATCGGAAACAGGTCAACGACGGGTTCCAGCTCGTTCGTTTCTTCGGCGTCGCCCTCCAGCGGCAGGGCCTCGTCACCGGGCACTTCCCGGGCCGCGCCCAGTCGGGCTGGTTCGTCCTCGAGCCCACCGGCCTTCCCTCGTTGACAGTTCGCGACCTTTCCTCGAACGAGGTTTCCCCGGGGGGCCTGCTCGATTTCGGCGATGTCGGCATCGACGGCGGAATCGGAGAACGGCTGCTCGAAATCGTCAATCTCGGGGACGGCAACCTGCGTCTCCCGCGGCTGCCGGAAATCGGCGGCGAGGGCTTCTCTCTCGCGGCGGCCCGCCCCGGCGACCTGGGTCCGGGCGAATCGATGCTGCTCCGCCTCTCCTTCGATCCCGCCAGCGAGGGAGCCGCCGTGGGACAGCTCGCCATCCGCAGCAACGACGCCGGCGCCAATCCCTTCCTGCTCAATCTCACCGGCAACGGGATTCCCGGAAGCGGTTCGTCGCTCGAAACGGGCGCTCCACTTTCCCCGATCGCGATCGGCGACGGATGGATGCCCGTCGATCTGGAGCCGGTGGCTTTCGATCCCGCCCTCCACGAGAGCCGCTACGGCGAGGCCACCGCGACCGACGACGCGGACGGTTTCGGTTCCGCCCTGTCGGTGAGCGGGTGGCTTCGGCGCGGGGTTCTTTCCCTTCGGATCGTGCTCGACGGCGAGGTCGGCGTCCTCAGCGGACAGGTGGAAGCGGACGGAACGGTCACGACGTCCCGGTGGACCGGAAAACTGAGCCGCACTTGGGATCTCACCGGCCTTCAACTGGCCGAACCCGTCGGTGGTGGAGCGCCCGCCCTCATCGGGGCGCTCGCCCCGATCGATTCCGAAGGCGGCCTCTCCCCGATTCCCCTCCGGCTCGCCCAACTTCCCTGGCATTTCCGCAATCGCTCGCCCGTGACCGGCCCCTTCACCCTGATCCTGCCGGCGGAAGAGGATCTCGGCTCGGGGCTCCCGAACGGCGACGGCGTCGCGGTCGGATCGGTGAATCCCGGCGGCGTGCTGCGGGCCCGGATCTTCCTGCCCGATGGGCAACGACAAAGCCTGGCCGCCCCGCTGGATGCCGATGCCACCGCGCATTTCGTCCGCACCTGGCCGCTGGGGCGCCTGGAGGGCTCCCTGCGATTCCGGGAACTGCTCGGCATCAGCGACGCCGACGGAAACCTGGCCTGGGAACGTCCGCCCCATACGCGCGGCGGCGCTTTCGCCCGCGGCTTCTACCTGGAACGCCCGCTCCTCGCGTCGGCGTGGCATCGCCCCGACCGCGGGGAAACCGCTCTCAAGGGACTCGCGGCCGGCCCGGACAATGCGAGTCTTGTCGTGACCGGATTGCCGGCACCGTTCCCGGCTCCGATCGCCCACACATGGCTGTCCAACCATCGCATTCTCGTCCCGACGCCGCCGTCGGGCGATTCCTGGCGCCTCACGGTTTCTCCGCAGAACGGCCTCGTGACCGGATATCTCCGCCGCGACGGCGACCCGGGATTCGCGAGCTTCCGCGGCTTCGGCGTGGTCTTCGACGCGCAGAACCTGGTGACGGGCTACCTGCTCGACCGCGACGGAAACTGCGCCCACCTGCTGGTGGAACCGTCAGCGACCGGAAATTGATTGATTGATCGATCGCTCAGGCGCCCCAGGCCTCCTCGAGAAAGCGCAGGTAGTTGCCGCTCATGATGGCGGTCACGTCCTCGTCGGCGTAGCCGCGGGCCCGCAGCTTGTCCGCCACCGTGGCCACGTCGGCGATGGTGTCGAGATCCATCGGAGACTGCTCGGTGCCGAAGCCGCCGTCGAGATCGGTCCCGATACCCGCGTGGCGAGCGTTGCCCGCCAGCTGGCAGACGTGGTCGATGTGCTCGACTACGTGATCGATGGTCACGCCCAGGTCCGCGGGCATGGACTTTCCTCGCTCCCATCCCGGTACCACCATCCAGGCGTCGAAGACCGCGCCGATGACGCCGCCGCGCTCGATGAGCGCCTTGAGCTGTTCATCGCTGAACTGGCGGACGTCCGGAACCAATGCCCGGCAGTTCGAGTGACTGGCCCAGACCGGGCCGGAGAAAAGGTCCAGCGCTTCCCAGAAACAATCGTCGCTGAGGTGGGTGACATCGAGAATCATGCCGAGCCGGTCCATCTCGCGCACCAGTTCCCGTCCCTCGGGCTTCAGCGGCCCGACGCGATCGTGCCCCATGGCGTAGCGCCCCTCGCCATAGTGGGCGGGCCCGAGCGCTCGCAGGCCGTCTGCCCAGGCGCGTTCCAGGTAGTCGAGCGTCACGATGGAATCCGCGCCCTCGAGGCTGCGGAGGTAGCCGATCGGTTCCCGGGCCGCGGCCGCCGCGGTGGGATCGGCCCAGGTTTCCAGGTGGGAACGCAGTCCGTCGAGGTCCCGGATTTCCCGCATCTCCCCGAGTTCCTCCATCGCCCGGTACCAGGCCAGTTGTCCCTGCGTCATCGCCCAGGCCTGGGGTGGGGACTCCCAGTTGGCGACGAAACTCCGCGGCTTCATGCAGCCGCCGATCTGGGTCGCCACACAGATGCCGATCCCCCCGGCCCGCATCTCCGGAAACGCCGTCGTGCCCAGCGCGCGCCCCTTCATGTCGGTCATGCCCGCCTCGATTTCACGGATCTTCGCCACCGGCTCGCGCAGGTCGCGATTCCATTCCAGCGCATTCATGCTGAGATCCAGGTGGCAGTCGAAGAGAAGTTCCATGGCGTCTTGGTCGATAGGTTGAACAGGTGGGCGCATCATGGGCGCTGCCCCCGCCGGTGACAACGCAAAGCTACCAGCGCTGCCATCCCGCGATGCAGTCCCACATAAAAGGCTTTCCTTGGATTACAAATGTAATCTACAATGACCGCCTCATTCGAAAACCTGCCGTCATGAAAATCACCCGACCCTTTTCCTTCCTGGTCCTGGCCGTGCTCGCCATCGGGAGCATCTCCCTGCTCGCCGACGAAAGGCGCGAGTCTCCCCCGCGCGGAGAGCAGAGAGAACGCGCCGAACCTCCCCGCCGCGTTCCCGGTCCGCCGCGCGACGGGGACAACACCGGCCGCGAACGCGCTCCCGAACCCGAGCGCGACCGCACCCGGGAACCGGGCCGGGAACGAGACGGCGATCGCCGGGCGGAGCCGGCACGGGAACGCCATCCGGAACCCGTTCCCCACCTCGAGGAAATGGAGCGCCGTGTTCATCACCTCCACGTCGCGGCCGAGAATCTCGAGCAGGCCGGCCTTCACGACGAAGCCCACGCCTTTCACGAGCGCGCCGAACACCTCGAGCGCGAGCTGCACGAGGCGAGGGAACGCCACCATCGGCCACCTCACCCTCCCGGGCCGGGAGAGGATCTCGACCGGCTGAACCGCGAGGTCGCCGAACTGAGGGAGTTGGTTCACGACCTGCGGGCGCACGTCCAGGAACTGCAGAAAGCCCTCGATCAACGAAGCGCAAAGCCGATCGCTGAAGACGATTACCCTTTCGCCCGCTGATCGATGCGGCTCCCCGGTCTCATTCTCCTGCTGACCGCAGCGAACGCACCCGCCTTCGCCGCCGAGCCCGACCGGCGGGAGGTCGTCGCCGCCCTCGACCGGGCGGTGACCTTCTACCACCAACAGGTCGCCACCCACGGGGGCTACGTCTACCGCTACAGCGCCGACCTCGAACTGCGCGAAGCCGAGGGCATTCCCGACAAGGACACCATCTGGATCCAGCCTCCGGGCACCCCCGCAGTCGGCGAGGCCTTCCTCGAAGCCTACGAGGCAACGAAGAATCCCGTCTGCGCCCACGCCGCCCTCGACGCCGCGGAGGCCCTGGTGAAAACCCAGCTGCAATCCGGCGGCTGGTACTACCGGGGTCATTTCGCTCCCCCCGCCCGCGAGCCTTTCTTCTACCGACGCTCGCTCTCCGGTGAACTGCTTCCTGATCCCACTCCAGACGCCCGGCGCAACGAGCCGAGCGGTTGGTTTCTCTGGAGCAAGGGCGATTTCCGGGACCGGAATGCCACCATTCTCGACGACGATGTCACCCAGGCCGCCCTGCGTTTTCTCATCCGCGTCGATGCAGCCACGAAATTCCAGAACGAGGCGATCCACGACGCCGTTCGCCACGGACTCGATGCCCTGGTGCGAGCGCAGTATCCCAACGGCGGCTGGAGCGCGAACTTCGATCGCTTTCCCGCGATCTCGCCCGACGAGGCCACCTACCCGGTGAGGAAAGCCTCCTACCCGGAAAACTGGTCCCGCACCTGGCCCAAGGCCTACGACGGTCCCTACGTGACCAACGACAACCTCATGGCCAACGCCATCGCCACCTTGATCGTCGCGGTGGAGACCTACGGCGACACCGAGCCGCGCTATCGCGATTCCCTGCTCGCCGCCGGCGACTTCCTGCTCCTCGCCCAGATGCCCGACCCGCAACCCGCCTGGGCGCAGCACTACGACGTGGACATGCACCCGACCTGGGATCGGCAATTCGAACCGCCCGCCATCAGTGGCCGCGAGTCCCAGGAAATTCTCGCCGCCCTCGTCGATCTCGCCCGCGCCACCAACGAGACCCGATTCCTCGAACCGGTTCCGCCGGCCCTCGCCTACCTGAAAAGCTCGCTTCTGCCCAACGGCAAGCTGGCGCGATTCTACGAGCTGGAGACCAATCGCCCGCTCTACTTCACCCGCGGTCCCGGGGGAAAAGGCTGGGAGATCACCTACGAGACCGACCGGCTCGCCAGCAACTACGGCTGGGAGTGGGACAGCCGCCTCGACGCCATCGAGGCCGACGCCCGCCTGGCCCGTGAAGGTCAGCCGAAAGCGGCACCGTCCCCGAGCGAGAAGACCGCACTGGCCGAAAAGGTCGCCGCCATTCTCGCCGCTCAGGACGAGCGCGGCGCGTGGGCCGAGCCGGGCATCATGCGCGACGCCGAGGGCCGCAAGACCGAACCCGAAGGCGGGATCCTCGAATCCGCGACCTTCATCGAGAACGTGAAAACGCTCGCCACCTGGTTGAAGAATTCCTGAGCCCGATCGGACCCGGTATCAGCGCGCCAAGGTCACCTGGTCGTCCCCGATCTCGATCTTCGACATCATGTTGATGGCGTCGATCTCGTCGTTCATCATCGTTCCCAGGCGGACGAAGGCCTTGGCGATGGGCTGGAATTGGCGTTTGCCGGAAAGCCGGATGCGCCCGATGGAACCGCCGGCGGTCCGCCATTCCTCCCGATAGCCGGACTCCTTGCGCGTCAGCCGGAAACTCAAGGAGAAGGGCAGCCCCACCACCGAGCGGACCACGTAGAATTCCACCGTGTCGGGCTCCAGGTCGGCGTAGACGCCCTGCCATTTGATGAGCCCGCCGAGCGGACCGGTCTGCTCGCCCCCGACCCGCTCGCTGAGGTAGCGATTGATCTCCTTCTCCGTCAGCGTGATCTCGGTCGGCGCCTCTCCCTCGGCCGTCAGGATTCCCTGCAGTTCCGGGAGCAGGTTGCGCGGCTTTTCGGTCACCAGCTCGGTCGGATATCCGTTGATCTTGTCCAGGCCCTTGGGCATCAGGACCAGCGCGATCAGCGCACCGAGCCCAAGGGCGATGATGAGCAGGAAGACCGTCATCGGGGAAAAGGCGGAGTCCACCGGGCCGTGGACCGGCTTGCGATGGCGCGGCGGACGCGTTCCGGGCCGTTTCACCGCCTTGCGGGCGACCTTGCGGCGCGGGGCCGCGTTGCGTTTGCGGGGGGCGTCTCCTCCGAAGTGGGGCTTCATGATCGATTCGAGTCTGATTCGGTTTCGGAATACGGGAGAGGTCCCGAGTATCGCGGCATTTTCCCGCGCGGGCCAGAAAACTTTCCGTGGGGGGAGGAAATCAGTCGGAGGAGCTGGTCGAACCGGAACCGCCACCGCTTCCGCTTCCCGAGGAACTGCCGCCGCTCGCCTTGGAGGAACCCGAATCGGAGGAACCGCCCGACGATTTCTCGCCACCGCTTCCCCCGGAACTCTTGGCCGTGTCGGCCTTGGCGGCCTTCTTGTAGGAATCGCTGCGATAGTCGGTCTCGTAGAATCCCGATCCCTTGAAGATGATTCCGGCTCCCGTTCCGATGAGTCGACGCACCTTGCCATCGCAACCTTCCTGGGGACAATCCGTCAGGCGGTCATCCTTCATCGATTGAAACACCTCGAATTGATGACCGCATTTCTCGCACTTGTAATCGTAGGTCGGCATGGGAGGAGAAGGGAAGATGGGTTGATGGAAATAGAGAAGCCGGCCCCCGCGAGGCACCGGATTTCCGGAAACCTCGATCGTATCGTCACGGCGGCGCCCGAACGGGGCAATATGAAGAAGCCGCGGCCCGCTTCAACGGCAATTTTGACGGTGGCCACCGCCGGGTCTGGACGGGAGCGAATCCGCGATTATGTTAGAAGCTTCGGAAAAGTTAACCATTTCGCCGACATGCCCCCTCATCTCCGACTTCTCTGGTTCAGTGGACTGTTCGCCAGCGCCGGATTCCTCATCGGCTGCGGTAGCGATGGCACCACCACCTACAACGGCCCCGGCTATCTCGCCGGCCTCCGCGGCGAGGGCAACGTCTACGGCCAGGGCCGCACCGCGGAGGAGACCAGCACGGTGATGAAGAAGGACAACGTCTCCTACTGGGACGGCGACGGTGTCCCCGGCAAATCCGCCATCACCATCGATCTCTCCCAGCAGCGCGCCTATTTCTACAAGGACCGCAAGCTGGTCGGCGTCTCGCTCATTTCCACCGGCACCGACGAGAACGCCACCCCCACCGGCAATTTCAAGATCATCCAGAAGAACAAGGATCACGAATCGAACCTCTACGGCGACTACAAGTATCCGGACGGACGCATCGCCAAGAAGGACGTCGATACGACCCGCGATCCCCAGCCGCCCGGGACCATCTACGACGGCACCGACATGCCCTACTTCATGCGTTTTCACGGTGGTGTCGGCATGCACACCGGCTACCTGCCCGGCTGGGCGGCCTCGCACGGCTGCGTCCGCATGCCGCACAACATGGCGAAGAAATTCTTCGAAAACGTGGAGATCGGCACGCCGGTCCAGGTCGTCAACTGATCCCGCCCCCTTTCCATGTTTCCCGCCGACGACGAACTCGAGATCACCGTCGCCCGAACCGCGGAACTCCTCCGCGCCGAGGGTGTCCCGGTCCGGCTCATCGATTGCCGCGAGGAGGACGAGCACGCCTTCTGCCGCATCGAGGGGGCCGAACTGATCCCGCTTTCCCGCTTCGCGGAACTGGCCCATTCCCGGCTGTTGCCGGAGCCGGAAGATGCCGAGCCCGTCGTCGTCTACTGCCATCACGGCATGCGTTCGCTCAGCGCCACCCAGTTCCTCCGCCAGAAAGGACGCCGCCGGGTCTGGAGCATGCGCGGGGGCATCGACGCCTGGTCGAGCGAGATCGATCCCGAGGTTCGGCGTTATTGACCAATCCGGAGGAGGGGCGTCGCGTGGACTCAACCCACACTTGCCGAGATCCGGTCGATCCGGCTATGCTGACTGCCTTCATCGGTCCATGCCCCACCAATCCGAACCCCCGAAAGACGACTCGTCGCGTCCCCCGATCGATCCCGCGCTGATCGGCCCGGGAGTGACCTTTCTCGCGATCGGCGCGCTGCTGGTGGTGGCGCATTTCTACGAGCGGCTGCCGGTCCACGCCCCGGCCTGCGGTCTGCGCTCGACCACCGGAATCCCCTGCGTCGCCTGCGGTGGCACCCGCTCGATGATGGCGCTCTCCCATGGCCGGGTGCTCGATGCGCTGGCCTTCAATCCGCTCGTCTTCCTCGGCATCGTCGCCGCCATCACCTGGGCGGGAACTTCGCTGATTCGCTGGCGATTCTTTCCCGCTCCGCAGGACTCCGTCCCGCGCCGGATTCCGATCTGGCTCGTGGTGACGGGGCTGGTCACCGCCTTCGTCGCCAACTGGGTCTATCTCTACTTCTACCTGCCGGAGTGAAGCCCATCCATTCAACAGGGTCGACTCACGGACCCGACCCTGTTGAATCTGCTTTTCAAGCGACGGTCATCCGACCACAATCGCCGCCATGAAAATCCTGCGCCTCCTGCTGCCCGTCGCCGTCCTTACCTCGCTCCTGGTCGCCACCCTGATGGCACAGGATTCGAAGCAGGCCGACAAGAAGAAGAAACCGAAAGCAGAGCCCATCCGGGCCCTGCTCATCACCGGCGGCTGCTGTCACGACTACGACGCCCAGAAACAGATCCTCATGGCCGGCATCGGCGAGCGGACCGACATCAAGTGGGATTTCGTCTACGAGCAATTCGACGGCAAGGAACACAAGATCGGTATCTATCGCGATCCCGACTGGGCAACGGGATACGACGTCGTCGTCCACAACGAATGCTACGGCGGAGTCACCGACGACGCCTTCGTGAATCAGATCGTCGACGGTCACCGGAAATCCGGCGCCACCGCCGTCTTTCTCCACTGCTCCATGCACAGCTATCGCGGTGCCGAGACCAACGAATACCGCAAGCTGATCGGCGTCAGTTCCTTCAACCACGGCAAGAAGCACCCGATCACGCTCAAGAAACTCGCCGCGCACCCGATCATCGATCCCCTGCCCGACGGCTACGTGACGCCCAACGGCGAACTCTACAACACCAATCCCAAGACCCATCCCGACGCCAAGGTGTGGGAAAGCGCCACCCCGCTCGCGGAGGGGAGCATTCCCTCCACCGCCGAACCGCAGGTCTGCATCTGGATCAACGAATACGACGGACTGCGCACCTTTTCGACCACCCTCGGCCACCACAACGAGACCATGGCCGACCCGGTCTACCTGGACCTGGTCACCCGCGGGCTCCTCTGGACACTGGGCAAACTGGAGAAATGATTTTTGGCGCGGCGTCGGCTACAGTCGATCCATGATGCGCCCCCTCCTTTTCCTCCTCGTTGTCGCCACCATCCTGGCGGGATCACTCCACGCCAGCGATCGTCCCAACATCCTCGTCATCCTGACCGACGACCAGGGCTGGGGCGATCTCAGCCTGAACGGCAACGACAACCTGGAGACGCCGCACATCGATTCGCTGGCGCGGGACGGGGCGGCCTTCGACCGCTTCTACGTCTGCCCGGTCTGCTCGCCGACGCGGGCGGAATTCCTCACCGGACGCTACCATCCCCGCAGCGGTGTCTACAGCACCTCGGCCGGCGGCGAGCGCATGGATCTCGACGAGCGGACCATCGCCGAGGTCTTCCGCGGCGCCGGTTACGCCACCGCCGCCTTCGGCAAATGGCACAACGGGATGCAGTATCCCTACCACCCCAACGGCCGCGGATTCGACGAGTTCTACGGCTTCTGCTCGGGTCACTGGGGCGACTACTTCAGCCCGCAGCTGGAACACAACGGGGAACTGGTGGAAGGCGAGGGTTTCCTCGTCGATGACCTCACCAGCCGCGCGATGACCTACATGGCGGAGCAGAAGGCCGCCGGGAAACCGTTCTTCGTCTACCTGCCCTACAACACGCCCCATTCCCCCATGCAGGTCCCGGACGAGTGGTGGGAGAAATTCGAGAACAAGGAACTCGCGCAGCGTCATCGCGATCCGAAGAAGGAGGACCTCGGCCACACCCGGGCGGCGCTGGCGATGTGCGAGAACATCGATTGGAATGTCGGCCGCCTGTTGGCCCGGCTCGACGAACTGGACATCGCCGACGACACCGTGGTGCTCTATTTCTGCGACAACGGCCCCAACGGATGGCGTTGGAACGGCGGCATGAAGGGGCGCAAGGGCAACACCGACGAGGGCGGGGTACGCTCTCCCCTGCTGGTGCGTTGGCCCGGGAAAGTACCCGCGGGAACAACGATTCCCCAGATCGCGGCGGCCGTCGATCTGCTCCCGACCCTCGCGGAAATGGCCGGCGTTTCGCTGGAAAGCCCGAAACCGCTCGACGGGGTCAGCCTGGCCCCGCTGCTCACCGATCCCGGGAACGCGGCGGCGGACTGGCCCAACCGGATGATCTTTTCCCACTGGCGAAACCGGGTCAGCGTCCGCACCCAGCGTTTCCGGCTCGATCACGAGGGCAAGCTCTTCGACATTCCGGCCGACCCCGGCCAGGACCGGGACGTGACCGCCGATCATCCCGACATCGCCCGGACCCTCCAGGCCGCGGTGGACGACTGGAAACGAGATGTGCTTGCGGGCTACGACGAGGACGACCGCCCCTTCGTCATCGGCCATCCCGACGTGCCCTGGACCCAGGTTCCCGCCCGCGACGGCACCGCCCACGGAAACATCGAGCGTTCCAACAAGTTCCCGAACTGTTCGTTTTTCCGGAACTGGACCAGCATCGATGACAAGATCACCTGGGAGGTCGAAGTCGGAGAGGCCGGTGACTACGAGGTCGAAATCTGGTATGCCTGCCCCGCCGCCGATGTCGGCTCGACCATCGAACTGAGCCTTGGCGACAGCCGGCTGTCGGGAAAGATCACCGAAGCCCACGATCCGCCCCTGCGCGGGATGGAACACGATCGGGTCGAACGCGTGGAAAGCTACGTGAAGGATTTCCGGCCCATGACGCTCGGTACCATCCATCTCGAGAAAGGTGCCGACACCCTCACGTTGAAAGCGCTGGAGAAGCCGGGGACGCAGGTGATGGAGTTCCGGCTGATGATGTTGCGGCGCGCGGAGTGACGCCCGCGCGAGGTTCGCACTTCCCAAGTGACCGTGAATCCCGTTAAATGCAGGTTCATGGCACAGGCAATCATCGACCCCGAAGAAGTCCGGCGTTTCGCGGAGGAACTGAAGCGTTTCAACATGGACCTGCAGAACCGCAGCGCTTCCCTCCAGGCGCGATTCGCGGCGCTCAGCGACACCTGGCAGGACCAGGAGCACGCCAAGTTCGCGGAAGAGTTCACCACGACGATGAAAGCGGTGAAGAAGTTCATCGAGGTTTCGAATCAGCACGGGCCCTATCTGCTCCGGAAGGCACAGCGCATCGAGGACTACCTGAATCAGCGCTGAGAAACCGCCGCCTGTACCGGATACGTGGCCGGTTCCGGGGCTTTCCGCCATCTCTTCCAAGACGCTCGAACTGTTTCGTACCCGCATGGCCGATCCGCGCGCCCACATCACCTCGATCGACAGCCTGGAACGCTTCCGGGCCAGCCTGCTCGTCTTCATCGATCGCGCCAAACTCGTCATCGATGAGGTCAACACCGAGACCAGTCGCACCCGGATGTGGCTGCAGGGTGACCAGCGCATGTTCTGGGTCCGCGAACTGAAGCGGCGCAACCAGGAACTCGACGAGGCCCAGGCCCAACTGCTCAGCGCGAAGATTTCCGCCCTCGGAGAAGCCACCCATGCCCATCACAAGGCTGTCCAGCGCGCCAAGGTGGCGGTGCGCGAGGCGGAGGACAAGCTCCGGGCCGTGAAGCAGTGGAACCGGCACTTCGACAGCCGGGTCGCCCCGCTGAACAAGCAACTCGGCAAGCTGGACAATCTCCTCAACGGCGACATGGAGAAGGCCGCCCATTTCCTGAACCAGGCCATCAAGAACCTGCAGGACTACGCCGACATCCGTCAGCCCGGCTCGCTGGAGAAACCTCCGGAGGCGTCCGGCGACGAGCCATCCGAGAAAGATTCTGACTCATGAGTGTCCACTCCCAACGAAACCAGCTCGGCGCGCTGATGAAACAACTGATGGCGCAATGGTCCGAGACCAAGATCAACTGGCGCGACCTCAAGGCGGCCGAATTCGAGAAACGCTACCTCGCCGACCTGGTCGACAACGTGAACGCCTCGATGGTGGTCCTGGACAAGCTGGACGAGACCCTCGGAAAAATTCGCAAAGACTGTGGTGAATCCTGATCCCTCCTCCCCCTCCCTCGAAGTCGAATCCCTGAAGCAGCTGATCGAGAGACTGCGGGAATCCGTCTCGTCTTTCGTCCAGCGCGAGTCGACCCTGGAACGGGAACACAACCTTCTCCTGCACCGCGAACGCGAAGCCTGGGAACAGCGGGTCGAGAGCCGCCGCGAGCAATGGGAGCAACAGCTCGAATCCGGCGAGGAAGCCCACGAGCAACGCCGCGAGCAACTCGAAGCGCGCCTGAAAGCGCGTCGCGAGTGGATCGAACGCGCCCACCTTTCCGCGAAGAATCATGCCGCCCGCGCCGTCGCGCAGAAGGAGGGACATCGCGTCTACCAGATGCAGATGTCCATGATTCAGAAGAAGCGGGATCTCGCCTCCATCAGGGATCAGGTCCATCGCGAACGCGAAGAACAGTTGGCCGAACTCGCCGGCGACCGGGAGTCGCTCGGGAAGCTGCGCAAGGCCGCGGCCCGGGCCCTGCGCGGCTACGGTTCCTTCACGCGCGGCCTGGCGACTCCCTCGGCCCCGGTCCCGAACGAGTCGGTGGCGGTCTCGACGGAAGGCCTCATCACCCGCGCCCGGGAAGAACGCGTCGCCGCGAGCGAGGCACTGAAGGAATTCCGGCGGCTGGCCCTGCCCCGCCTCTTCGCCTCGCTACCGATCTCGCTGGCCATCGTGCTGCTGGCCCTGGTCGGCGGAGGCGTCGCCTTCGGCCTTCCAGCGACCGGATTCGAAACGAACCTCGCCTACGGCATCGGTGCCGCGGTTTTCCTGGGAGGCAGCCTGCTGATGACGATCCTCTACCTGGGTGGAAAATCCCAGGGAAGCGAACTGGCCAGGACCATTGCCTCGTCCCTCCACCGCAGCCGCGAAACGCTGGAGCGCGGGGAAAAACAGGCCGCGGCCGATTTCGACGCCAACCTGGCCAGGCTGGAGAGCGAGGCCGAGGAAACGACTTCCGAATTCGATGACGCCCGCAAGCAGTCACCCGAGCAGGTCGCGGCGGCCCGGGCCCGGCACGAGAAGAAGCTCGAGGCACAGCTCACCCGCCTGAAGGCGAAATTCGAGGCCGTCCGGACGGAGAAAGTGGCGGCCCTGGAAGCGGAGCACCAGCTCCAGGTCGAGCAGTGGAGGACCGAGGCCGAATCCGCCATCGCCGAGCTCGACACCGCGCACGAGGTGGCGGAGACGAAACTGAAAAACGGCTACGACTTCAACTGGAACGAGCTCGAGGCCGAATGGAAGGCGGCCATCACGCCGATCTACGAGGAGATCTCCGCGGTCCGCGAGCATGCCGCTTTGTTTGCGGTGGGTGGACTGTGGATGCTGATTCACGTGGTGATCCTGCTGACCGTCGGTTATCTGATCCGTGCCCCCTACTTCTTTCTGGCGGTGTATGCGGCGTTCTTCTGCATCACCGGGGTGAATCAACTCGGCATGCACACGCTGCAGGGTAAGCTGGTGCGATTTGACCTGCGGGGGTGCCTGTTCACCGCGGGCGTGCTGGTGAGCTTCTGGGCGCTGGCCGGGGCGTTGGTGGCGCTGCGGGCGGGCGGCGAGCAGCTCGGGTGGGGGTTTCAGCTCCAGTCGCCGGTCTTCGTCGCCGGGCTGGCG
>JAUIGT010000061.1 GCA_030432615.1 Verrucomicrobiia bacterium | reverse complement strand
GGGCGGCCGGCGGCGCGGGCGGAGGGGGCGGCGGGGTGGCCGGCTCGGCCTTGGGGGGCCGAGGCGGCGGACCGGCCGACCCGCTGGAGGGTGCGCGAGATTCCCTTGGGCGTGCTCACGAGGATGACGGTATCGATGTTCCCGATATCGAGTCCCAGCTCGAGGCTGGTGGAGCAGACCACGGCGCGGAGGTCGCCTTCCTTGAGCCGGTCTTCGACCTCGAGCCGGATGTCGCGATCGAGCGAGGAATGGTGACACTCGATCTTTTCCCCGATCTCCGGCAGCGCCAGCTTGAGCCGGTGAGCGATGCGCTCGGCGCCGGAGCGGGTGTTGGTAAAAATCAGGGTGGCCTCGTTTCGTTCCACGACCTGGGCCATGTCGCGAATCACTCGAGTGGCGGTGTAGCCGGCCGGCGGATAGGGATCCTTCCGCAGCGGGGTCATCACCTCGATGATCGATCTCCGCGCCATCTTCGCTTCGGCGAGGTGACAACTCCGACCGGTTCCCATGAGGAAACGCCCCACCTCGTCCATCGGCGCCACCGTGGCGGAAAGCCCGATGCGGCAGAGCGAGCGATCGGGACCGACCAGGTGCTCGAGCCGTTCCAGGGAAACGGCCAAGTGGGCGCCCCGCTTGTTTTCGGCGAAGGCGTGGAGTTCGTCGACGATGACGAAACGGCACCCGGCCAGGGCCTCGCGCCAACCTTTCTGCGGCAGGACGATGGCGAGGCTCTCGGGGGTGGTGACGAGAATATGGGGCGGCTTGCGGCGTTGTTTCTGGCGCTCCGCCGCCGAGGTGTCGCCGGTGCGCAGGCCGACGCGGACCACGTCCTCGAGGCCGAGCCCGCGCAGCGGTTCCCGCAGGTTCTTCTCGATATCGTAGGCCAGTGCCCGGAGCGGGGAGACATAGATGGCGCGGATGGCCTGGCCGGGGAGCTGTCCTGCCTCCTGATGCTCGCGCAGGAGTTGGTCGAGGATGCCGAGGAATCCGGCTAGGGTCTTTCCCGATCCGGTGGGAGAGGAAAGGAGCACCGATCCCCCTCCGACGATCCGCGGAACGCACAGCTCCTGTGCCTCGGTGGGCTTTTCGAAACGCTCCCGAAACCACGACGCGGTGGTCGGGTGCAGGGAGTCGAAAAACCCGGGATCGCGAGGCGCCGTCGGCATCGGCGCAGGTTACGCCGATCGAGCGGGTTTGGCCATGAGGCAGGCAGGCCACGCCAGGGAATCGAGAAATTTTGGAAAAATCTCCGGGCGATGCCTCGACCTGCCAACTTCCTCGAATTTCAAGATCCAGACGATTTTCCGGAATTCACCGAAAAGACTTGATCGACCACAAATTTACCGGAAATTTAAAATATTTAAGGAATCCTGAATTTTCAGGGTTGAAGAATTCAGCTCGCAACCCTCGCGCCTCCGATTGTCCGCCATGATCTCGCTCCCCATCGATCAGCTCCCCATCGATCAGCTCCCCCTCGCCGCCACCGGCTTCGACTACGCGCTGCAGCAGCCCATGTTCCCCGGCAAATTCCTGCTCTGGGGGCTCTTCATGCTGTCGCTGCTCAGCTGGGGAGTGATCGTGTCCAAGGGGGTTTCGTTGTTCCGCATGAAGCGCTCCGACGAAGAGTTCGTTCGCCTCTATCGCGGCGGTCGCCAGCCCCTGCAGCTGTTCGAGCGCAACTGGGAAGATCCGCGGTCGTTGCGCTGGGTCATCTATGATCACGGTGCCCGGGAAGCGGCCTTCCAGATGCTGGGTTCGCCGGAGCGTGACGCGACCTTTTCGGTGCGGCTGAAATCGATCGAGGGCCTCAACGGCACCCAGATGAAGGCGGTGCGGGAAGCGCTGTCCCGGGGGGAACTGGCCGCGGCCTCGCGGCTCCGCGACGGCATGCCCCTGCTCTCGATCACCTCGCTCGGCGCGCCCTTCGTCGGACTCCTGGGCATGGCCTGGATTCTCATGAAGACCTTTTCCATCAACGGCGTGGACGGCACGCTCGCGGAGGTTTCTCCGGGAGTGTCCGGGGCGCTGGCGATGCTGGTGGCCGGCCTGCTGGTCGGCACGCCGGCCCTGATCGGGCAGATCGTGCTCGGCGCCATCTGCCGCGAACGGATGCGGGTGCTGGGCGATTTCCGTTCCCAGTATGGCCGGGCGCTGGAGTTCGCCTACGCTTCCGGGAGGGAACTGCCGGAGACGGAAGCGGACGGGATGATCGAGGACGGACTGGGGGCCGTGCATCACGAGCAACCCCTGACCGCCTATGATCGCGCCCGGACGTCCGCCGCAGTCGGTTCCCCGGATCGGGACATCGATTATCACGCCATCGAGGACGCGGCCAATTCCATGGAGGCCCACGGTGAATCGGAGATCTATGGCGGGGAAAGCCCCTTCGTTCTCATCGACGACGACTACTCCGGGTCCGGCGAGGTCGCCGACCGGCCCATCGCCGCCTTCGCCAATCCCGACGACGACCGCCCTCCGCTCGAGGACGGTTACCTGTTCAACACGCCTTTCGCGGAGTCCGACGACGAGGATGGGGAGGTGAACCCCATCGCCCGCCAGGCTTCGCACCAGGCCGCTCTCGCCTGAGCGGATCCCCCTCCATCATTTTCTGCTCATCCATGGATATCCAGCGCCTTCTCGACAATCCGAGCGAGCAGCTCTCCCAGTGCCTGCGCAAGCTGGCGCCTCGCGGCTGGAATACGAACACCCAGTTCTTTCTCATCTTTCTCGCCATCCTCGGCCTTCATCTCTGGCTCCTGCCGGCCCTGATGCGATCGGCCGGCGTCAAGGAACCCGGCGATCCCCAGGGCTATTTCACCAGCGGACCGGAGACGGCGGAAGCAGGGGAATCCCGGAATTCGTCATCTTCTCCGGAGGCGTCTCCCGCTTCGACCGATCCCGCGCCGGCGGAGAAATCCGAGGCTCCGGGCTCCGCGGAAGAGGCGCTGGTCCTGAGCGACTCGGCCACGGTGGCGACTCCCGTGAAGGAGGCCATCGGCGCCGAAACCCCCGAGTCTTCGGAGCCGGAACAGGAAGACGCCCGACCCTTGACCGCGGTCGCCCTCGCTTCCGATCCGGCCGCCGATCTTCTCGACGACTCCGAAAGCCTGGACGCCGTCGATCTCGGTGAGAACCCGGTCAAGGAGGTGGCGGAAGCCGCGCCCGTGGTCGCGAATCCGGTGGCCGAAAGCTCCTCCGAAGATTCGGCGAAAACGCGAAGCCAGGCGACGCCGGTGGACCGGCCGGAACCGAAGCTCAGCGACCTGGTGACCGAAGCCAAGGCGTCCAAGCCCGAACCGACTCCGGGGACGGGCGAAGGTCCGCGGGCTCGCTCGTTTCGCTCGCTGCGCTAGTCATTCTCTCTCGGCGGGCCGTCGCGGACCGTATTTCCGCCAGACTCCGGCCTGCTCGAAAGCCCTGCCGTTTTTTCCCCTCTGGACAGCGCCCTACTGGAATCCTGACGCGAGCCACTGAACTCCGATGATCCCCCGCAGCCTGCTCTCCCCAGTGCACGTTTCGGCCTCACGCCTTCGATTCGTCCTCTTGGCCGGCTTGGTGGGCTGCGCCCTGGGGCTTCCCGCGATCTCTCCGGCCCAGCAGCAGGCCCTGCCCCTGACCGTCAGCGGTTTCAGCGGTGAAGGTGGCGACAAGGCGACCCGCCAACTCGGTCAACTGCTCCAGCACCTCAGCCCGTTCCAGCTCAAGCCGGCCCCGGGAGCCCCGGTGGCGACGGGCGCGATCGGCCAGGGATTCATCGAGGGCACGCTCAGCAGCGGGGACGGACGCGTGCTGTTCGATCGAAAATACCAGCGCGGCAGCCTGGGGGCGGACCTGCGGCAGTTCGCGGACGACATCGTCCTGACGCTCACGAAACGCCCGGGCATCGCCACCAGCCAGATCGCCTTCTCCTTTCGCGAGGGCACCGGCCCCTACCAGATCTATGCCTGCGACTTCGACGGCGGCAACCTGCGACAGCTCACCGAGAGCGCGGGTTCCCACGTGGCCCCGGCCCTGAGCCCCGATGGCGGCCGGCTGGCGAACGTGCTCCTGCAGGCGGGTGATCGCGGAATCGTGCAGATCGTGGACCTGCGAAAGAGCCAGGTGTCGGCCTTGCGCATGAACCCAGCGGCTCGGATCGAGACCGCGTTTTCGCCCGATGGCAAACACCTCGCGCTCGCCATGAGCGAGGATGGCGGTCCGAACAGCGAACTCTACCTGGTGAAGATGCCGCGCGGCAAGCCGTCGGCACTCACCACGACACCGGTTCCGGAATCCTCGCCCTCCTGGGCGCCCGATGGCAAGCGACTGGTGTTCGCCGCGCCGCCCGCGCCCGGTCGGTCGGATCTTTTCGTGCTCGACGTGCGCCGGAAAAGCACCACCCCGCTCCCGACCGGGAAACCGATGGCCATCGATCCCGCCTGGTCGCCCGACGGAAACCAGATCGCCTTCGTCTCGGTGAACGGCAGTCGGCGCACGCTCTGCCTCCGGAACCTGCAGAACGGACAGACCCGCGAGCTCACCCCCGGGAGTCAGCCGGTCTGGGGGGCCGATTCCCGTCACCTGCTGTTCGTGACTCCGGGTGGGGGACTCTCCATGATCCGGATCGACACGGGGCGCATCAGCGCGGTGATCAATGGCGGTGGCCGGGCGGTCGATCCGACCTGGACTCGTTGAGGGATGAACCGTTGGCGGGTTCCGACCCTCCTTCGCCGGTCACACCACGCCGAGGCGCGTCAGGTCCTGCGTATCGATGAGGCCGAGCGGCTCCTGGGTTTCCGGATCCACGACCACGAGATCGTCGATGCGGTTCGTCTCCAGGATGCGGAGAGCTTCGCCGGCGAGTTTCCCGGCGTCGATGGTGATGGGATCGACGGTCATCAGGTCGCGCACCGGTCGGTCGCCGATCCCGTCCGACTGATGTTGGAATGCCCGGGTGAAATCGCCCTGGGTGAAGATTCCCGCCAGCGGTCCGCCGGATTCGGCCACGATCACGGCCCCGGCGCGCGCCCGACTCATCGCGGCGAGCGCCTCGCGGACGGAGGCATCCGGCGCCACTCTCGCCAGCTGTTCGCCGGTTCGCATGATCTCGGTCACGCCCGTCAGCAGGGCTCGCCCCAGCGATCCACCCGGGTGCAGCATGGCGAAGTCATCCTCGCCGAAGCCCCGCGCCTCCAGCAGGACCATGGCCAGCGCGTCGCCCAGCACCAGCATGGTGGTCGTGCTCGAGGTCGGGGCCAGGCCCAGGGGACAGGCTTCGCGTTCCACGTTCACGTCGAGCACGATGTCCGCCGCCCGGCCGAGGGTGGACTCGGGTCGTCCCGTGATGCCCACCAGGGTCACGCCCCGGCGTTTCAGGTGGGGCAGCAGGTTCAGCAATTCGTCGGTTTCCCCGGAGTAGCTGAGGGCGAGGACGACGTCGTTTCCGGTCACCAGCCCGAGATCCCCGTGGAGCGCGTCCTGGCAATCGAGCACCGTGGCCGGTGCTCCCGTCGAATTCAGGGTCGCCGCCAGTTTCTGGCCGATGTTTCCCGACTTGCCGACCCCGACGATGATGACCTTGCCCTGGGACGCCACCGCCGCCCGCAGAGCCTCGATGGCGGCGGCGAACGGTTCGCCGACCCGATCGACGAGGCGCTGCAGCTCCGCGATCTCCAGCTGGATGACGCGGCGGGCTTTTTCGAGGTAGTCCATGAAGCGAAACTGGGCGAGGGTCCTGAAGGGAAATTCCACCGCCCGCCGGGCAATCACCACCCTAGCGCGGCAATTTTTTTTCGCATTATTTTCTCGGAATACTCGCGTCGTCGGACAAGTCTGTTATAATTTCCATAATGCCAGATTCCTCCCATCCGCTCTCGGTGGCCTGCTATTGTTCGACCTTTCTGGCCCCCGAAATGCATCACGTGTATCGCCAGATCACGGGCTTGAAGTCGTTCGAGCCCCTGGTCCTGGCGCAGAAACGGCTCGGCGAAGAGCAGTTTCCCTTCCCGGAAGAACGCCTGGAGCTGTTGCCTCGTCCCGCCAGCTGGAAACGGGAGTGGCGTCGCTTCAAGTCGCGTCGGCTCAAGGACGCTCCCCCGTTTCTCTACGAGAAGGAGATCGAGTACATCGACCGATTGCTGCGGAAACGCGGCGCCGATGTCCTGCACATCTATTTCGGCAACAGTGCGCTCCAGTTGCTGCCGCTGATGGAACAGGCCGACCGGCCCTGCCCGATCGTGGTCAGTTTTCACGGGGCCGATGCCGGGGTCGATATGGAAAAGCCGGCCTGGCGTGAGGCCATGGCAAAGGTTTTTCAACGGGCGGACGCGGTCATGGCGCGGTCCGAGGCGCTCGTCGGCGATCTCGAATCGCTCGGCTGTCCCCGGTCGAAGCTGACGGTCCAACGCGCCGGCATTCCCCTCGACGAATGGCCCCTGATGGAGCGGACCGCTCCCATCGATGGTGCCTGGCGGTTCGTGCAATCGGGGCGCCTGATCGAGAAGAAGGGCTACGACACCACCCTGCGAGCCTTCGCCAAGTTTCACGAAAAGCATCCCCAGTCGCGGCTCGTCATCCTCGGTGACGGTCCCCTCCTGCAGCCGCTCAAGCAGTTGGCCGCCGACCTCGACGTGACCAAGTTCGTGACCTTCGCCGGTTTCGTCGAGCAGGGGCGCATCCGGATGGAATACGGCTGGGCGCACGCTTTCCTGCACCCGAGCCGGACCTCCGAGGATGGCAATCGCGAGGGCGTGCCCAACTCCATGCTTGAGGCCATGGCCACCGGGTTGCCGGTGCTGGCCACCGACCACGGCGGCATTCCCGAGGCCGTCACCGACGGGGTCGAGGGATTCCTCGCCGACGAGAACGACTGGGAAGCCTTCGCCGTGGCCATGCATGATCTCGCCGCCTCGGAAAAGACCTGGGTCCAGGCCAGCGAGGCCGCGCGTGAGAAGGTGGTCGCCAAGTTCGAGCGCAGCCGCCAGATCGACGAGCTGGAGGACATCTACCGCCAGGTCATCCAGCAGAAGGAAAAGACCGCCGTGTTCGCCGCGTAGAAAACCGGGGCCGTTTTCGCCCGCTTATCCTGGCAAGCCCCACACCAAGCGTTGCGTCGCGCTCACGCACCGCGAGTCGTGCTATTCGAGATCTCGAATCGCATTCTCTCTCTTGTCATCCCGAGCGGAGCCGAGGGATCTCACGGACGCCGAACGACGTTCGCCATCCAGACCGGCACGAGGGCTCGGGAAAGAGTTTCGTCTGTCGTACCGGCGTCGGCCCGGAGAGAGATCCCTCGACTCGTTCCTCGCTCGGGATGACAAGAAGATCATCGGGAGGAACCGAAAGATCACCTCCCACTTTCCAGACCTTGGTCGTAGTTGAAAGCGGATACGGTGCTCGGGAAAACGTCGTGGCCAAGCCTCCAGCGCCCGGTCGCTCACGTCGGTGAACGGAGCGACGCGGCGGGACCGCTCAATCTCGAAAGTACCCTCGGACCCGCGGGTCAGTTCGCGACCACGTTCACCAGTCGGCCGGGCACCACGATGACCTTGCGGACGGTGTTGCCGTCGGTGAACTGCTTCACCTTCTCGCGGTCGAGGGCGAGTTTCTCGACCTCGTCCTTGGGCGCGTCCTTGGCGATGGTCATCTTGTCGCGGACCTTGCCATTGACCTGGATGACGATCTCGATCTCGTCCTCGACCAGGCAGGCCTCGTCGTATTCGGGCCAGGCCTGACCGGAAAGCTCACCCGCTCCGGCGGCCTCGGGAAACTTCTCCGCGAGCCGGGCGTGGATTTCCTCGGTGAGGTGCGGGGCGAAGGGATTGAGCACCTGGAGCAGGGAAACCACGGAACTCACCGGGACTTGCTCGAGGCTGGTGAGTTCGTTGGTGCAGACCATCATCTGGGCGATGGCGGTGTTGAAGCTGAGTGACTCGATGTCCTCGCCGACCTTCTTGATGGTGGCGTGAACGACCTTGTCGGTGGCCTTGGTCGGTTCGACGTCGGCGACGGCTTCGCGCATTTCCCATTCGCCTTCCTGGTTGGTCTCGAAAACGAGACGCCAGACGCGGGCGAGGAAGCGATAGACGCCCTCGACGCCTTTCATCGACCAGGGCTTCACCTGTTCGAGCGGCCCCATGAACATCTCGTAGAGCCGGAGCGCGTCGGCGCCGTATTCCTCGACCACGTCGTCGGGATTGACGACGTTGCCGCGCGACTTGGACATCTTCTGACCATCCTCGCCGAGGATGAGTCCCTGGTTCACGAGCTTCTGAAAAGGCTCGGGGGTGGACACGTGGCCGAGGTCGAAGAGGACCTTGTGCCAGAAACGGGCGTAGAGGAGGTGGAGCACGGCGTGTTCGGTGCCGCCGACATAGAGATCGACGCCGCCCGGTTTGCCGTTTTTCGCGAGCCAGTAGTTCTCGGCTTCCTCGCCGATGAAGCGATCGCCGTTCTGTGCGTCACAGTAGCGAAGGTAGTACCAGCACGAGCCCGCCCACTGGGGCATGGTGTTGGTTTCGCGGGTGATGCCGTCGCCGAGTTCGTTGACCCAGTCGGTGGCCTTGGAAAGGATCGGGTCGGGCGTGCCGCTCGGTTTGTAGTCCTCGAGTTCGGGCGCGAGGAGCGGGAGTTCGTCCTCGGAAATGGCCTCGTGGTTTCCGTCCTTCCACACGATCGGGAAGGGCTCGCCCCAGTAGCGCTGGCGGGAGAAAAGCCAGTCGCGGAGTTTGAAATTGACGGTTTTCTTTCCGAGTTCCTTTTCCTCGAGCCAGGCGATGACCCTGGCCTTCGCTTCGGGGGTGGGGAGCCCGTCGAGGAAACCGGAATTGATGGCGGTACCGTTGCCGGTGAAGCATTTGTCCTCGTTTCCCTCGGGAGCCTGGACGACCTCGATGATGGGAATCCCGAACTGGGTTGCGAACTCGTGGTCGCGCTCGTCATGCGCTGGCACCGCCATGATGGCGCCGGTGCCGTAGCTCATCATCACGTAGTCGGCGATCCACACGGGGATCTCTTCGCCGTTCACCGGGTTGGTGGCGGTGCCGCCGGTGAAAACGCCGGTCTTTTCCTTGGCCAGCTCCGTGCGCTCGAGATCGGACTTGGTGGCGCAGGATTTTCGGTAGTCCTCGACCGCGTCCTTCTGTTCGGCGGTGGTGATCTGGTCCACGAGCGGATGCTCGGGAGCGAGCACCATGTAGGTCGCGCCGAAAAGGGTATCGGGCCGGGTGGTGAACACGGTCACGGTTTCGCCGCCGATCCGGAAATCGACCTCGGCGCCTTCGCTGCGACCGATCCAGTTCTTCTGGAGCAACTTGATGCCCTCGGGCCAGTCGAGACCTTCGAGTTCGTCGATCAGCCGCTGGGCGTAGGCGGTGATGCGGAGCATCCACTGCTTGAGCGGCCGGCGCTCGACGGTGTGGCCCTTGGAGCGCCATTCCTCGACCTCCTCGTTGGCGAGCACGGTGCCGAGATCCGGACACCAGTTCACCGGCGCCTCGGCGACGTAGGCCAGGCGTTTCGCGTCGATTTCCTCGCGGCTGAGGCCTTTCGCTTCGAGTTCGCTGATCGGTTTCGCCTTCTGCTCCTCTTCACAGAAATACGAATGATAGAGCTGGAGAAAAATCCACTGGGTCCAGCGGACGTAGTTCGGGTCGGTGGTGTTGACCTCGCGCTCCCAGTCGTAGGCGAAACCGAGCCGCTTGAGCTGGCGGCGGAAATTGTTGACGTTGTTCTCGGTGTTTAGGCGGGGGTGTTCGCCGGTCTTGCGGGCGTGTTCTTCCGCGGGCAAACCGAAGGCGTCCCAGCCCATGGGGTGAAGCACGTTGCAGCCCCGCATCCGCTGGTAGCGCGTGATGATGTCGGTGGCGGTGTAGCCCTCCGGATGCCCCACGTGCAGGCCCGCGCCGCTCGGGTAGGGGAACATGTCGAGCACGTAGTACTTGGGCTTCGAGGGATCGAAGTCCGGGGCGCCGGGATTGGGAACGGAGAAGGTCTTTTCCGTTTCCCAACGCGCCTGCCACTTGGGCTCGAACTCGTCGAAGGGGAATTGCTTGCGTCGCTGGGCCATTGTTTCGCTCTCGTTGAGGGAGAGCGAGGAGTTTACGGGGAAAGCCGCCCACCGCAACCGGCGAAGGCGCGAACCATCCGACGCCCTATTCCTTGGTCCGGCCCGCTTCGCGTTTGAGCTTCAGCACCATGATGAGCTGCCCGGCGTCGCCCCACCTCGGTCCGGCGATGAACACGGGCTGGCGCCGCAGGATGGTGTCCGATTTCAAAAGCACGTGGTCTTCCTGCCAGAGCTGCAGGTGCACGTGCACGCCGCCGCTCTTGTCGGGCTGGTAGCCGAGCGAATCGATTTTAACGAAGAGCTGCCGCGACGGCACGATCCAGCATTCATACTCCTTGAAGATCGACTCGGTGTTTTCGCCGATAAGCCGGAAGCTGGCGTGATCGGGAAAGGCCTTCCGCAGCTGGGTGAGGAGGAGCCGCCGGGATTCCTCGTCCGAACCGGCGTCGTTCCCCTTGTCGGCGTCGGGATGAGCGGCGAAGAGCCCGCACCAGACGTCGCCGTCCATGAGGTGCCGGGGGTTCTTCGGCGCGGCTGGTTTGGCGGCGCTGGAGACGTCGCTGTCCTGCGCCCGGCCCGGGCTCGGGAGACACATCGCCAGCGCGAGACAGGCCAGCAACGTGGTTTTCGGGAACGCGTTCAAGGTCGGAACGGGCAGCGGAAAATCGGGGGGAAAGAGAAGCGGCGGTGGGGAAGGGGCAGAATCGGGCGGTGAAGCGTCCCCGGATCAGAATCCCACCAGCACCTTGCCGGGAATGTCGTCCTTTTCCCCGTCGCCGGGCATCACGGAAATGGGCCGGCCGATCTCCTGGGAGTCCAGTTGGAAAAGCACCCGATCCACCGCCTCCGCCGTCGATAGCGGCGAGGCCAGGGGCGGCATTTGGGGCGCGCCGATGAGACGGATCACGGTGGCTCCGGCGTCGGAATCGTAGTCGGTCACCACCGACACCTCCGGGTTCGGCGTGTAGGTGCTCACCACCTCGGAACGGTCGCCCGGCGCGTTCCGCATCGCCATGACGACGATGGCGCCCACGCAGGCGACGAAGCCGAGTGCCGACAGCCAGCGCAGTCGCTGGAAGAGGGGAAAGGTCGTCGGCTCGCTCTCGGTGGCCGCCGTTTCGCGGACCGCGGTGGCTTCCTCGCTGAAGACGTCGCCCTCGATCCGGCGTCGGACCTGGTGATTGAAGAAGTCGGCGTAGGGGAGATCGCGTTCCGCGGGGATGGCGGCGCGCAGCTGATCACCCAGGGCGGCGGCGGAAGCGGCTTCTTCGCGCCAGTCCGGGCGGGTGGATTCGAGCAGGCGGGCGGCTTCCTCCTCGGAAATCTCGCCGTCGATCCAGCGGGTCAGATGGGTTTCCTCGGTTGGGGAGTTCATGACGGTTGGTTTCGTTCCTTGGGATCGCTGGTATTCAGTAAAACACGGGATCGGGAGAGCCTCACGGACGGATTTTCGTACTGGCATTCAGCCGCGACTTCGGTCTCGGGCGTCCGCGAGCAGTTCCTGCAGGTTCTTCCGGGCGTAGAAAAGGCGGGACATCACCGTGCCGGTGGAGCATTCCATCCGTTCGGCGATCTCCTCGTACTTCAGTCCCTCGATCTCGCGCAGGAGGATGGTTTCCCGGTGCTCGGGCGAGAGCTTGCCGAGGGCCTCCTCGATCTCCCGGCGCAGGTCGTGGCGCTGGGCTTCCTCCTCGGGAGTGTCGATGGATTTCGGCACCGTCGGCGCGTTTTCGGCGGTGGGATCGCCCACGAAGGTCTCGTCGAATTCCCTCTTGTCGACCACGTTGGCCTTCTTCCGCAGCCAGTCGTAGACGACGTTGTGGGAGATGCGGTAGAGCCAGGTGTAGAAGGCGCTCTTGCCTTTGAATTTCGGCAGGGCCCGCCATGCCTTCACGAACGCGTCCTGGGCGAGATCCCAGGCGTCGGCTTCGTTCTGGACGAGGTGATAGATCATGGCGAAAATCTTTCCGCGGTAGCGGGTCACGAGGATGTCGAACGCTTCCGAGTCTCCCTGCTGCGCGCGTTCGACCAGCACCTCGTCCGGCGGACCGAGGAGTTCTTCGTCCTCCGCTTCCGACGTGCCTTTCGAGGCTTCGGAAGGCTTGGACGCTGTGCGGTTGGAATTCATTCAGCGGAAAAATCGAAAAAAACGCTCGTCGGCGCGCGCCGGAAATCGAGCGTGGCAGGGACGTTCCCTCAAGGCGTTACGACGCCACGAAGCGGACAGGCTTTCACGCCGGCGGGATCGTTCGCACACGCTCATTCCCATCGCACGCTCAGGCTTTCCGGATCACGATTTCCACCCGGCGATTGAGGGCCTGGTCTTCGACGGTGCCGCTGGGGTCCACGAGGGGCTGCTTCTTGCCGAGCCCCATCACCTTGATGTTGTCGGTCTCGATCTGGAGATGATCGACGAGCCAGTCCCGCACCGCCACGGCGCGCTTCATGCTCAGGTCGAGATTGTATTCGTCGGCGCCGAAACTGTCCGTGTGACCTTCGATGATGAACTGCGCCTCGGGATTGGTCTGCACCAGGAAGGCCAGCTTCATCATGCTGAGCCGCGCGCCTTCCTTGAGGGTGTATTCGTTGTAGTCGAAGAGGATGTCCGTCGGCATGAGGATCTTCTCCTCGCCCGAGGGCAGGCCGCCGCCGGTGCCGCCGATGAGGCTGTCCAGCGAGCTGTAGCCCTCCATGAACTGGTCGGCCTCCTCGCCGAAGGCCTTCGATGCCGCGTTGCGGAAGAACTCGTCGGTGTCCACGCCGGTGGTGACATCGTCCTCGTTCAGCTCGAGAATCGTCTGGTCAGTGGCCACCACCGAGGACTCCAGCAGCTTCTCGCGCATGTTCTTGAGGTCGCTGCGCAGCACCTCGCCGGCGGACACGTCGATGGTTTCCGCCATCGCGTCGAGGGCCTGCTTGGGCACCTGGGGACGCTCGTTGGTGAACATCTTCGCGGTGTCGATCTCGGGCGTCAGCTTCACCTCCTTGTCGAGCGCGCGTTCCATCAGGTCGAACTCGTCGAGGGACTCGTCGACCATGGGCAGGTCGCTCATCTTCGTCGGTTCGACCGGTTCCGGTTTCTCGACCGGCTTCGGTTCCGCGAGAAGCGTGTCCAGCTTTTCACGATCGATGGTGAGCTGCTTGTTGCGGTTTTCCCAGACGATCTCTTCCTCCTCGGGTCCGCTCAGCCACTCGACCTTGCCCAGGGCCATGTAGAGAACCACGTGAATGATCACCGAGATCAACAGCGCCAACAGGATCCACCAGCCGAGATTCCGGGTCGTCTCGATCTTGAAACTGGGCGGCTGGCGCTGGATGGATTGCCAGTTGTAGGAGGGTTCCATGGTGGCGGGAAAAGGCGAACCTCCCCGGCGGCGCGCCGGTCGGCTTCGGGGTGACGCAATCTATCACCCTTCCCCTCCGCCCGCAAAGCCCGCGATGGCCTCGCCGGCGATTCGTCCGGTGGTCCAGGCGGCCTGGAAATTGAAGCCCCCGGTGACCCCGTCGATATCGAGCACCTCGCCCGCGAAATGCAGCCCGGGAGCGAACCGGCTCGCCATGGTGCGGAAGTCCACCTCCTTCAGCGCCACACCGCCGCAGGTCACGAACTCGTCCTTGTGGGTGCTCTTGCCGGTGACGGCGAAAACGGACGCGCCGAGGGCCTCGGCGAGGTGGCGATGCTCGTCGCGCGTCAGCTGCGCCCAGCGGCGCTCGTCCGCGATCCGGGCGCGGGTCACCAGCCGCTGCCAGAGACGGGTGGGAATCCCGAAGGCCGATCGACCGGCCACCGTGGCGCGGGCGTGCTGCTCCCGGTGATCCCGCAAGGTGTCCGCCACCGCCTCGATCGAGCCGAGTCCCGTCCAGTCGACCACCGCGTCGAAACGATAGTCGCGCGCCTGGAGATCCCGGGCTCCCCAGGCCGACAGCTTGAGGATGCCGGGTCCGCTCAGCCCCCAGTGGGTGATCAGCACCGGCCCGTGCTCGCGGAGTTTCGTGCCCGGCACCGAGACGATGGCCCCGGGCACGGAGACACCCGCGAGGTCCTCGATTCGGGCGTCGCCGGGAATCTTGAACGTGAACAGCGAAGGGGCCGCCGGTTCGATCCGGTGGCCGGCCTGCGCGGCGATCCGCGCCCCGATTCCCGAGCGAATGCCGCCCGTGGCCACCAGGAGCGAACGCGCTTCGATGGGCGGGGCTCCGGCCAGTTCGATGCGCCACGTCCCGGCACCTTCGGCGGGAAACGCGTCCGTCACCTCGCAGCGAGTCCAGGTTTTCACCCCGGCCGCCGTGGCTGCTTCGGTGAGGCAATCGATGATCGTCTGGGAATCGTCCGTGATCGGGAACATGCGCCCGTCCGCTTCCGTTTTCAGCGCGACCCCGCGGCGCTCGAACCAGTCCACGGTGTCCGCGGGACCCCAGTGGTGAAACGGACCGATGAGACTGCGCCCGCCCCGCGGGTAGCGTTCCACCAGCTCGCGCGGATCGAAGCAGGCGTGGGTCACGTTGCAGCGTCCGCCGCCGGAAATCTTGACCTTGGCGAGCACCGCCGGCGCCTTCTCGAGAATGACCACCCGCAGGCCCGACGCCGCCTCCGCCGCGGTGATGGCGCCGAAGAATCCCGCCGCGCCTCCGCCGATGACGACGAGGTCGAATTGCTGCGTTTCTTCGTCAGGCATGGTCTTTCCTTTCCCCATTCGCGAGGCGGTGAAACCGTCGCTCGCACCAGCCGAAGTAGACCAACCACCCGACCGCGATGGCGGCGATGGCGGTGGCCAGGGCCTCCATCCCGTCGGTCCGCATCCGGACGAGAAGGATCAGGCTCGCCCCGGCGCCCTGGATCGCCAGTTCCGCCGCCGTCACCTGGAGATGGGAAAGTCCGGAACGAATGGCGCGATGAAAGAAAAATTCCCGGTGCCGATCGGCGGGATTCTTCCGCTGCCACAGTCGGCGAGCCAGGGTCAGGCCGGTGTCCAGCACCGGTCCGAGGTGCAGGGCGGCAAGGCAGAGGCCGGTCGCGGGATCGATCTCGATCGCCGCCATCACCGCGATCGCCGCCATCAGGAAACCGGTGGCGATGCTGCCCACGTCGCCGAGGAACAACCGCGCTCGCGGCAGGTTGTGCGCGAGAAAGCCGGTCATGGCGGCGGCGAGCACCAGCTGGAGCGCGACGAGATCGCCGGTTCCCGGAGCGTCCGGCGCCATCGCGCAGAAGGCCGCGCCGAACCCGAGTGCCCCGATCGCCTGCGTCGCCGCGAGCCCGTCGATCCCGTCGATGAAATTGAAGGCGTTCGCGTAGCCCGCCACCCAGAGCCAGAGGAGGAAGGCCACCAGCCAGGCCGGTCCCCAGGCCGTCACCACGTCGATCCGGAAGAGCTGCCAGACGAAGGCCGCCGCGGCCACGGTGTAGACCACGAACCTCAGCCGGCGCGAGCGCGAGCGGATATCGTCGAGAAAAGACACGATCGCCACCGCCGCCACCCCGATGGCGAGAAAGTCGAGCCCCGGGTGGGCGCCGTGGTCGCCGAAGAAGTACCAGCCGAAGAAGGCGATCACCACCAGCAGCCCGCCGCCCCGTGGCACGGGGCGTTCATGACTGGAGTAGGCGCGCGGATGATCCATCACCCCCGTTGTCACGAGGACCCGCCGCAGCGCGAATCCCGCCAGCCAGGCGGCCAGCGCGACGGCGGCGAAGAGGGAAACGGCATCGAAGAGGGTCAAGTCCGGGAGCAAACAGGGTTCGATCGGCCGGAAAACGGCCGTCAATGAGTAGCATGGCTTTGCCGGCCGTGCATGTGCGGGAGGGGAAGAGGCGGGCGCGGGACCGGTCCGCAGCCACCGTTTCCAAGACGGCGGATTGTTGGCGAGGAAAGGCTCGCGCCAGGGAAAGGTGGTGGCAGGGGCGGGAGTTTTGGGTTGGCGGACACGCGAGTGGCTGGAGGGAGATCCCTCGGCTGCGCTCGGGATGACAAGAGTGGGGAACGCGATGTTTGAATCGGAGGTAGCCGCCGATGAGGGTGGATTGCCGCGCGGGAGTCGCTCTTCTTCGTGAGACTCCCTTTTCCGATTTCCCCTCTCTCCCCTTGTCATCCCGAACGCCCCTCGCGCCGTCTCCCGTGGCGCGAGCCTTCCCGCCGCACCCACCAGTCACCTCCGCCACCGAAACTGCCGCAGGCGATGCGCGTATTTCTGGAACGGAAACGCCCAGCCGGCCCGATACCCGTGTTTCCGAAACGCCCGCAGGCATTCGCGGTGGTTGGCGAGCATGTTGCGAACGCTGCGATTGGTCTCGCCCCCGAGCCGCATCGTCACCCACCAGCGCGGCACGTGGACGACCGGCAACTTTGCCACTTCAAAGAAACGGAAGAGCAGTTCCCAATCCGCGCCGAACCGATACTGCGTGTCGAAGCCGCCCCATTGCTCGTAAGCCTCGCGCCTCGCGTAGAAGGTCGGGTGCGGTGGCATCCACCCGCGAAAGAAGGCGCCGGGCTCGAACTCGCCCGCTCTCCATTCACGCACGACGCGCCCGGGATCGTCCTGTTTCACGTAACGCAGGTCGGCGTAGCAGCCGGCAATGCCGGGATCGGCCAGGGCGACGGCGACCTCGGCCAGCACGGTGTCGGTGGCGTAGAAATCGTCGGCGTTGAGAAAACCGATCACGTCGCCGGTGGCGCGTTCGATGCCCTTGTTCATGGCGTCGTAGAGCCCGGCGTCGCGCTCGGACACGAAGCGAAAGCCGAGTTCGTCGCGCCACTCGGCCAGGTGTTCGGCGGTCCCGTCGGTGGAGGCGCCGTCGATGACCCAGTGCTCGACGTCGTCGTGGGTCTGCGCGGCGACCGATTCGAGGCAGTCCCGAATGGTTGCCGCGGCATTCCGGCAGACGGTGATGACGGTGATCTTCACGGGGAGGTGGAAAGGTAGCCGAGTTCCCGGAGCAGGTCGGAGGTTTCCCCTTCAATGGCGGCCACGGTTTCCCGGTCGAGGTCGGCTTTCCAGGCATCGACCCGGTCGTCGCGGATGGTCGGCAGCGCCCCGGCAAGGAAGGCGTCGTCGATGGCCAGCCCGGTCGTTTCCCCGAAGCGGCGCAGCCCGGTCTCGGGATCGGCGACGAAATCCTCGTAGCGAAACTCGATCCACTGCGACTCGGGAAACTCGGCGCGCAGCTCGTCCCGGGCGACCGAGACCAGCGACCGCCACTGGCGGGCCAGCATTACGGGCGCCGGCAGTTCGAGCCAGTCGCGCCATCCGGGCGGACGCGGTCCCCACCACGGCTTGCGCCGATTCCCGGAAATCCGTGGACCGATGACATCGCGAACCGCGATGGGGACCAGCGCGGGCAGGTCCCGCCACGGCGTTTCCCGGAGCCGCGCGAGCACTCGTCCGCCATCGGGGGTCTTCTCCAGCATCCGGAACATCGAATGGACCACCGCCCGGCTGTCGCGGACCAGGTGCACGAGGCGGGCGTCGGGATAGAGCGCCCGGAGAAAGGGAAGCCGGAGGGTGTTGCTCGGCGTCTTCTCGGCGAATCGCGTTCGACCCGATTTCGCGAGACAGTCGGCGAAGCGGTGATCGATGCGCCGCGCGATCGACGGTGTCAGGTCGGCGGCGGTGAGGCGGTCGTCGTCGCGCCAGGCGTTTCCCTGGCTCCAGATGGGGCGTGGTTCCTCCCAGTAGGCGACGTCGGGATGCCGAGCGAGCAGTTCGCCCAGCAGGGTGGTGCCGGAACGCGGGCTGCCGACGATGAGGATCGGCTCGCGGACGAGGCGGCGTTCACCGTTCATGGGCCCCGCCTTTCACCGGTTCGGAAACGATCTCGCGGGTGCCCACGCGCCGGGCGGGATTGCCCTCGTAGATCCCGTGGGACTCGAGCACGCCTCTCCCGACCGCGCCGGCGGCGAGCATGGCGTGGCTTTCCACCCGGCTGCCGGGACAGAGCACGGATTTCGCTCCCAGCCAGGCACCGTCGGCGATTTCCACCGGCCCGAGGCGCAGGTCGAAGGTCGGCGAGGTGCGGTCGTGGTTGCCGGTGAAAATCGACGCGCCTTGGGAAAGGCAGACGTGGTTGC
>JAUIGT010000060.1 GCA_030432615.1 Verrucomicrobiia bacterium | reverse complement strand
TCCTTGAGAAGGAAGGCTTTGTTGTTGCCCGATTTGGCGTCGCGATTGGCGATCCACATGTCGAAAAGAAAGGTGCCCCGAGCGGCGCGATCGTGAACGGCGACCTCGTCGGAAAGGCGCGACCCGTCGTGGCGTCGGACGTACCCCTTGGTCCGGAGTTCGACGCTCGATTCGCGGAACGCGACCCAGTGCCGGCCGATCAGCTTGGACTTCCGGTACTTCTTTTTCCCGCCGTCGGGCAGGTGGCGCAGCAGTCGATCGATGTTGGCTTCGGTGAGTACGCCGTGGCTGTGCACGTAGGGATCGAGGCGGAAACCGTAGAAGTCGTCCACGGCTGCGGCGAGTTCGCTTACCTCGGTGGGAAAGGCCTCGTCGTCCAGGTCGTGATCTTCCCGCTCCTCCGCGGCTTCTTCGGAATCCATGAGCACGAGCACGCAATCGTCCGGTCCCCAGCCGTTGGTGGCCACGTAGTCGGTGAACTTCGCGCCCGCCATCAGGTAGAGCCGGGAAGCGACGGGCTCGACCACCACCTCGTCGCCCCATTTCAGTTTCCATTCCACGCCGAAGGCGTCCTCGGCGTGGGCTTTCGGCGAGGTGCCGGACCGGTAGACTTCCTCCAGGAAAAGCACCCGCCTGGCCGAGTTCGGGTGGTAGGTCTCGTTCTTCCCCAGGTCGTCGTCCTCGCGCAGGGCGCCGGTCATTCCCCGCGTGATCAGCGTTTCGAAATGGCCCCAGGGATCGGGCCGCAGTCGTTCCAGCGTGTGGCGATCGTACCAGAGCGCGTTCGCCGGACTGACGTCGAGCCGGGCGACTTCCCCGGCGCTGAGTTCGGCCAGCGTCTCGGGCCGGTGGAAGTCGTGATGGACGGGATCGTGAAGGTAGAGCGATTCGCGTTTCGCGGCCTGGAGACCGAGGGGGGCGTCGGTTCCGCTCCGGGGAGCGCGCGGCGCGGGAATGCCAAAGAGGCTGCCGAAGACCAGGTTGCGCAGCATTTTCCCGGGCCGGGGCAGGAACTCCGCGCTGACCGGATCGGCGACCGTCTCGAGCATGCGGTCGGCGTAGGAATTGGCCTCGAAAATCTCGCGCTCGCCGGCTTCCGGACGCGAGACCCGGCGGAGCCAGGCGCGGGCGTATTCGAGGACTTCGAGGGCGTCCTCCAGGTCGTCCTCGAGATCGTCGTCGTCGGCGTCGTCCGCCTCCTCGGCGCGGCGTTCCCAGTCCGCGATCATCGCCTCGGACCGGACGAGCAGTTCCCGCGTGGCGGATCGCGAGCGCAGCTCCTCGAAAGACGGATCGGGCGTCTTTCGCCAGTCGTGATCGCCGGCCGGGGCGGTGGTGGAGTGGGCAAGGGCGAGCAGGCAGAGCAGCGTGGTCGCGACCGGGAAAGGGCGGACGGGGGTCATGGGGGACGGCGAGATGACGAGTGAAAGCGAGTCGGGCGAGGAAGCGGAAAAGGGTCAGCGTTCCCGGTCCACGGAAGGCACCGGCGAGCCCGCCGGTCGGACCCGGGGCGCCGGGGAATCGGGAGAGACGGCCACTGAGGGCAGGTCGTCCTGGTCGGTGAATTCGTCGAAGACTTCGCCGTCGGCGTTGATGGCCTCGTACTGCCGGGTGCCGTCGGGCGAGACCGTGACCTTGACGAGGTGATGGACCGATTCCCACTTCGCCAGGTAGGATCGGGCACCGACCCGGTCGAGCATGCGCTCGGTGATCGGTCGCAGTCGAGCGCCCCAGGCGCCATCGCCGATGTAGAGGATGCCGTTCTCGTCGTCCGGCACGCCTCCGGTGATCTTGCGGGTGCGCTTGTAGACGTGGTGATCGTTCTCGAAGACGCAGTCCACCTGGTACTCCTCGAAGAGCGGACACCACTCCTCCTGGATCTCCTCGATGTTGCCCTTCACTCCCGTGCCCCAGGCGGGACGATGGTAGATGGCGAAGAGGCCGGGCACCTCCTCGCGCTGGGCGAGATTGCGCCGGAGCCAGCCGGTCTGGTCCTCGACCTCCCTGGCATGGTTGGAATCGAGCACCAGGATGCTGAGGTAGTCCGCGAAATCGACCGCGAAGTTCGAATCGCCCGACGGAAGATCGAAGAGGGAAAAGTAGAACGGGGCCGCCGATTCCCGGATCCGGAAGCCGCGGCGCTCGTGGTTCCCGATGGCGGCGATGATGGGAATGCTGCGACCGTCCGGGCTCACGACCAGCTCCGCCCAGTTGTCGAGCCAGTCATACCACTTGTAGGCCTCGCGACCGTTGCCATAGGCGAGATCGCCCCCGACGAGGGCGAACAGGGGATCCTCGCGGCCCGCCACCCGGCAGACCGGGACCGCCTCGGCGGTGCCCATGTCTCCTCCGACCACGAAGCTGAGCGGACGGTCGAGCGTGGCCGGCGCGGTCGTGAACCAGCCGTCGCGAACCGGCGTGTCGTTGGCGGCAAGCACGTACTGGTAGCTGGTGCCGGGGCGAAGATCATCGATGCGGGCCTCGAAGAGTCGGTTGCCGGTGTCGGCGAATTCGCGTTCGTCGATGTCGATCTCGGTGAACGGTTCGGCGCCGCCCCGAAGCCGGATTCCCAGGGTCCACTCGGACGGGCTTTCCAACGGCAACTCCGGACCTTCGTAGGGTCGGGGCTCCTTCAAGTACCAGCGGGAACCGGGCTCGGTTCCGGCGAGGTAGCGCCATTCGGCACCCTCCGGAATCAGGGTTCGCTCGCCGATGGAGAGCTCGGGATCGGCGGTGAGATCGCTGGAGGATTCCCGGACGTTGTGCACCTCGATGGCGATGAGGTTTTCTCCCTCGTTGAGAAAGCGGGCGGGATTCTCGATCGAGAACACCTCGGCACTTTCCGCTTCATGGCCGTCGGTGACCTTGGCGTCGTCGTATTGCCCCTCGAGGTTGGGCGATCGGGCGACCTCGATTCCGTTGATCCACGCCACGAAGGCGTCGTCGTAGCGAATCGTCAGCACCAGCGGTTCATCGAGAGGGAAGTTGCCGCCGTCAAACTTGCGCGCCAGGTAGAGCCGCTCGTATTCCCCCTGCATGTCGGTGATCTCGGTTGCATCGTCGCCGTCCCCGTAGCCGAAGCCCGCGGGACCGGATTCCCAGACCGGGGCGGTCGTGGTGTCCGGGGCGATGCGCTCGACCCAGGCGAAGGTCACCTGGGTGGCCGGGGTTCGATGCCATTGAAGGATGGGCCCGTGGAATTTCAGTTCACGGGCGAAGAGGGCGGCGGGTGACAGTCCGACCAGGAGCGCGATCAGCAGCGGCGGGATCGATCGACGAAGGGCGTGGAGCCCTCGCTTCGGGAGTTTCCGTTCGGCTGACTTCGAGTGCATTCCGGGAGAGAAAAGGAATCGTCGGTTGGGAAGACAAGGATGGACCGCGAGCCCCCGACAGCATCGCTCCGGAAACCGGGCATCGCGAGGCGAAACCGGCATCCGGAGCGATTCGGCTATGTCAAGGTAGGGGGAAAGGAGGAGACGATCACACGGTTCGGCGACCGAAGACGAAGCTGAGGAGCGCCAGCACCAGCCCGACCACAAAGAGGATCCAGGCGATGTTGGTGGCGGCTCCCATCACGCCGGTGAATCCGAGGACGCCGGCGATGAGTCCGATGAGGAGAAAGGTAAGAGCAAGTCCGATCATGTTGGGAAGGGGTGGAGGTGAGTGCGGAAGCAAACGCGCTTCCGAAGTAGCCATTGGTGGACGCAGGTCTTTTGCCAGCGGCATTTTCACGGAGAGAACTCGTTGGAAGGCAACGATGTGTGAAGTCCGGTGGCAGGCGATGAAAGGTCTCGGCGGCGGGCTTTGAATGCATCCGGCATGACAGGGTGGTGGTGTCTTCATGCAATGTGCATGAAAAGCGCCGAGTCCTTGTTTTTGCCGGTCGAGCGGTGGAAACTGCCTCATGCTCAGGACTCCCTGGAACCTCGCTCTGCTGACCATCCTGGTATGGTCGATTGCCTCGCCTGTCTTGGCGGTGCCGCCCGAAGTGGAGCGGGCCTTCGCGGAAAAGTATCCCGACAGCGACGCGGACGAATGGGAGGTGGACGTCAACGGATACTGGGAAGCCCATTTCCGCCGCAACGCGCTCGAGTTTCGCGCCGACTTCACCGAGGATGGGAAATGGGTCGAGACCGAGCGCAGTATCGAGTTCGAGGACCTGCCCGACGAGGTGCAGCGCGCCATCAAGCTGGATTTCGGGGAAGACGAGATCGCCGAGATCGAAGCGGTGGATCATCCGCGGAAGGGGGCGTTCTTCGACGTCGAGTTCGAGCGACCGGGCAAGAATCTCGACATCGAATACAAGGCCGATGGCCAGCGGCTGGAATCGTTGATGGACGAACTCAACGAGCCGGTGGGAAATCTCGCCGAGGCACGCAAGCGTCCCGAGGAGATGGGACGTCTGGAGCTGGCCTTCGAGTTCGGGTTCAACACCCTGACCATCTTCCTTTTCGCGTGGGTCATCTACTACCGGCGGCATCACGACCACAAGATGCTCTACCTGTTGCTGGGCTTTAATCTCTTCCTCTTTCCGATCTTTCTCCTCAGCACCAGCCTGACCGCCGGATTCGGTTTCACCATCTTCGCCCTGCTGGCGCTGGTGAGAATGCGGAGCGATACCTTTTCCAAGACCGAGGTCGCCTATCTCCTGGGGGCGGTGGCCCTGACCTTCATCAATGCCCTGGTGCCCGCCCGGGTCGAGATCGTCTCCTCGGCCATCGTGCTGGTCACCGCGTGGCTCGGCGATCACCCCCGCATCTGGCGCGACGCCTATCACTCCGTCAAGATTCGCTACCGGACCAAGGAGGTCGAGAAAATGCTGGACCAGGACTACCTGCGCCAGCGCATCGCCGAGGACTTCAACGTCGAGGTCAACGAGATCGACATCGAGCGGGTGGCCAAGAACGAGGTGCGCCTGGTGGTGCTCTACCGCGACCTGCCCGACAAGCGCAAGGCCCGCCACGAGGCGGCCAAGCGGCGCCTCAGGGAACGCCGGCGGCGGCGGCGGGCTGAAAGCAAGGACGAACCGGAGAAACCGGAAGTAGGAGAAAAGGAATCGTCGTCGGCTTCGGATTGACCGGTCTTCGCCGGCAGCGACCGCGGGACTCGCATGCGACAACGAATGGGCATCCTTGAAGGGATGCCGGAGGCCTTGAGCTCGAACCCGGAACGGCACGCCACCGCCATGCGACGATCGCCGGCGTCCCTCCGGGGGATGAGATCCGCGGGCTAGGCCGCGGCTCCCACCGTGCCCGTCTTCACGAAGGGCGGGATCGGCGCGCCGATGGCGTCGGCGATGGCGCGGATGAGTTCGGCTTCGTCGCTGGTGACGCGATTGTCGGCCATGACGGATTTCCCGCAGGCGTGGACGAGCCGGCGTTTCACCAGCGGGGTGGCCTCGGCAAACCGGTCGAGCGCCTGCTCGATGCGTTCCAGGGTGCACTGGTCGGCGGCCACGGGAGCGAGGGTGGCGTAGGTGTGGCCCTCCACCTGGCTGGCTCCCTGGCGGAAGGCTTCCTGCGCCGCTTCGCCATCGTCCCGGTGACCGAGGCGCGCCAGGGTGGAAAGAAGCACGGCGGCGTCTTCCTGGAGCGCGTCGATTTTCCGGTGACGGATGCGGAGCGGATTCTGGTAGCCGTAGTAGACGTCGAGGTGGCGGCGGATGACCTTCTGCAGGGTGAATTCGAAGAGATCGATCTGTCGGTCGCTGGCCATGAGGTGACGGATGAGATCGCGGAAGCGCTCGTACTCCTCGGTCGACAGGTGGCGAAGCGAGGGAATCGAGAGGTCGACCAGCGCCAGCTTGGCGGAGGAGTGGAGACCGGCGATCTCGCGGTGGAGTCTTATCGCGGTCAGGTAGGTCTGCTCGTCGGTGGCCTCGCGCAGGTGACTCAGTTCCCGGCCGCGGAGTTGATCATCCTGGGCCAGCAACAGGGCGAAGAGCAACGCCTGGGCCCCGGATTCGCTGTGGGCGGCGGCCAGCCAGTGGTCGGGGAAGCCGGCGTGGAGTCGCTGGCCGTAGTCGATCTGTTCGGGATGGACGCGCTCGAGGCTGGCGAACGCCTCGTCCTCGGTCAGTTCCAGCACCTCGTCATCCCCGGAGCCGGCCAGGCCACTGGTCATGGCGGACGCCGCGGCGGCGGCTTCGGAAACGTTCGCCCGAGAGCCTCCCCCGCGTTGTTCGCGCCGATTTTCCTCCTCGCCCGGCGTGATGGCGGGCAGCTGCGAGGGGGAGAACTTGCCGTCCCAGCTCGGCATCAGGCGCTTGATGCGCTGGGCGAGCGGAGGATGGGTGGCCATGAGGTTGGTCCGCATGGCGTTGCCGAAGAAGAGGTGGCTGGCTTCCTCGGCCATGGCGTTGCCGATGCGGGAGCCGTGGGAAAGGCCGCCGATCTTCTTGAGAGCGCCGGCGATGCCCTCGGGATTGCGGGTGAACTGGACGGCGGAGGCGTCGGCGAGGAATTCCCGCTGGCGGGAGACGGCGGCCTTGATGAGCTTGCCGAAAAAGAGGCCGACGTAGCCGATCAGCATGACCGCCAGCCCGATGGCGAGCCCCGCCAGCGCCCCGCCCCCGCTTTCCTTGCTGCGGGAGTAGCGGGCGCCGTTGGCGGCTCCGCGCAGGAGCATCTGGCCGATCATGGCGATGAAGAGAATGCCGAAGAGCAGGCCGATGAGCCGCATGTTCAGCCGCATGTCGCCGTTGAGGATGTGGGAGAACTCGTGGGCGATGACGCCCTGGAGTTCGTCGCGGGTGAGCAGCTTCATGCAGCCGCGGGTCACCCCGATGACGGCATCGCTGGTGGATTTCCCGGCAGCGAAGGCATTGATGGAACTCTCGTCGTCCATCACGTAGACCTCCGGCACGGGCACGCCGGAGGCGATGGCCATCTCCTCGACCACGTTGAGCAGGCGGCGCTCGTGGAAGTCGGTGGTGTTGACGTCCAGCTTGCGGCCGCCGAGTTCCTTCGCCACCGCGGAACCGCCGGCGCTCAACTGGAGCGTCTTGTAGCCGCTGCCGAGCAGGATGATGCCCCCGGTGCCGATGGCCGCCCCGACGAACAACTCGGGTTGCCAGAAATCCAGGGGCCCTTTCTGATCGCCGCCGAAGAAGGCAACGGCGACCACGACCGCGTAGATCGACACGATGATGCCGACCACGGCGAGAATGAAATAGAACACGAGGAGCCCCGATTTCCGGCGCGCCTGTTCCTGGTGTTCGAAGAAGTCCATGAGCGGAGGGGAGGGAGAAGTGGCGGAATCGTCTGTGGGTTCCAGGGAAGGCGGACAAAGTCACCGGTACTGGCGCGCGAGCGCGATCAGGAAGCCGAAACCGTAGGCAGCGCCGAGCGTGATGGGAGTGCCGATGAGGATGTCGAGGAGCCCGGAGAGGATCTCTCCGGAAACGAACGAAAGCACTCCGCTTCCGAAGCTCACGAGGGCACCGATCCATGCGGCGATCCACGCCATCTGCAGGCAGAGGAATCCAAAAGCGCTGATGTGGAGGTCATGCTGGACAGGCCGGGCTCCCGCCAAGGGGCTTTTCAGCTTGGCAGGTTTCGATTCTCCGCATTCGGGACAGTCGATTTCCGATGCGTCGTAGCCGGTTCGACAGACGGGACAGATTGGCATGAAATCGAGCCTGTTTGCTGATCAGCGACGCCGACGGCGTCTCAAAACTCCACCTTCACCGCTTCGCGCTCGGAATCGTCGCTGACTTCGAACAGGGTGGCGGGCACGAAGTTGAAGGTGCCGGCGATGAGGTTCGAGGGGAACATCTCGATCTTGTTGTTGTAGTTCATGACGGCGTCGTTGTAGGCCTGCCGGGAGAAGGCGACCTTGGACTCGGTGGAGGTGAGCTCCTCCTGCAGTTGCAGCATGTTCTGGTTGCTCTTCAGGTCCGGGTAGGCTTCCGAGAGGGCGAAGAGGCGACCGAGGACGCCCCCGAGTCCGGACTCGGCCTGGGCCAGGCCCTGGACGGCCGCGGCGTCGCCGACGTTGGCGCTGGCCTGCTGGCGGGCGCTCTCGGCGGCGTTGCGGGCCTGGATGACGGCTTCGAGGGTTTCCCGTTCGTGTTTCATGAAACCCTTGGCGGTTTCCACGAGGTTGGGGATGAGATCGTGCCGGCGTTTCAGCTGCACATCGATCTGGGCGAAGGCGTTCTTGTAGCGGTTGCGCAACTGGACGAGGCCGTTGTAGGCAACGATCACGAAGATGATCAGCACGGCCGGGATGCCGATGACGAGGGTGAGAATGACGGGTCCCATGGTATGTTGTGGTGGTTGAATTTCGCGGGCACCGGGACCGGGCCGCGACAGGAGCCATTCAACACCAGGATGCCCCGGTTTTCGATTACAAAAGACCGTCCGCTTTGGAGCTGGAAGGCGCCGAGCGTCGTCTCGTTTCCCTTTCGGATGTTCGTGGTGTGCCTGGGGACCTTGTTCCTCGCGGGCGGATTCGCGATGGCGCAGTGGCGAAATCTCCCGGCGGACGAGATGCCCGCGGTGCCGGAACCGCGCCGGGAATTTCGCGGTGTCTGGATCGCCACCGTCTACAATCTCGATTGGCCCTCGAAGCCGGGCCTTTCCGTCGATACCCAGAAGGCCGAACTGTTGGAAATTCTCGATCGGGCCGCGTCGCTGAATCTCAACGCCGTGGTCCTGCAGGTCCGGACCATGTGCGACGCCTTCTACGATTCGCCGCTGGAACCCTGGTCCTACTACCTGACCGGCCGGGTGGGCGATCCGCCGGAGCCCTACTGGGATCCCTTGGCATACGCGGTCGATGCCGCCCATCGACGGGGCCTGGAACTTCACGCCTGGTTCAACCCCTTCCGCGCCACCACGGCGGAGTATGGCGATTTCCTGCCCGCGGAGCACATCGCCCGCCAGTATCCGTGGGTGACGCGCGAATCCGGCACCCATCTCTGGCTCGATCCGTCCTCGGAATTCGTTCGCAACCGCTTCCTCACCGTCGTCTTCGACGTGGTCAACCGCTACGACATCGACGCCGTCCACATGGACGACTACTTCTATCCGTATCCACCGAAGGGCCAGGACCCGGGACTCGACGACGAGGAAAACTGGCGCCGTTACCGCTACGGCGAAGCCCTCGCCCGCGGAGAGGAACCCCTGGGGCGCAACGAGTGGCGCCGCGAACTGGTCAACGGGCTGGTCGAGGAACTCTACGCGGACATCAAGCGAACCAAACCCTGGGTGAAACTCGGCATCAGTCCCTTCGGCATCTGGCGTCCGGGATATCCGGAAAACATCCGTGGCATGGACGCCTACGACGAGATCTTCGCGGACTCCCGGAAATGGTTGCGGCAAGGGTGGGTCGACTACTTTTCACCGCAGCTCTACTGGCAGCTGGAGGGACCGCAGAGCTTCCGGTCGCTCTTTCGCTGGTGGCAGGACGAGAATGTCCACGGTCGGCATCTCTGGCCGGGAATCGCAGCGAGCCGCCTGGGTAGTGGCGGCGAGGGCAAGCGATGGGGAATCATGGAAGTGGTCGGGCAGATCGAGGCCACGCGGGAGTATCCCGGAAAATCGCCGGGCAGCGGGCAGCTATACTGGCACTGGGAAGCCTTCGCCACCAATCGGGAAGGCATCTCGAAACTGATCACGAAGAAACGTTACGAGGATCGCGCCCTGCCCCCGCCGAGTCCCTGGCTGCTCACCGAGGAAACCGATACGGCCTTGCCGGTGGCGGCGAACCCGAGGCTGAACCGGGAGAAACCCTCGCCGATCGAGAGCGGGGAAGCGGATTCCGAGGAGGAGAAAGAACCGGAGCCCACCTGGCGCCTGCGCTGGGATGCCGAGGCGGGGAAGGAGGACGCGGTTCGCTGGTGGGCGATCCAGGCCGGGACGATCGCGGAAGAAGAGGAAGACGCCGACTCCGGGGAGCCGGGCGAAGGCGTCACCGAGGACGGTTGGCGCTGGCAGACCCGCTGGGTCGTCCCCGGAACGCAGTCCTGGGCGCTGCTCGAGGGTCTCGAGGAAGTGGATGCGCTCGCCATCCGTTCCGTGGACCGCATCGGGCGCCTCGGGAAAGTGCGGGTGATGCGGCGGGCCGGCGACTGAACCGGGGAGGGCCTGCCTATGCCAGGATGCCCTCCACCAGTTCCCCGTGGATGTCGGTGAGGCGGAACTGGCGGCCCTGGTAGCGGAAGGTGAGGCGCTCGTGATCGATGCCGAGCAGGTGGAGAATGGTGGCGTTGAGGTCGTGGACATGGACGCCGTCCTCGACGATGCCGTAGCCGAGTTCGTCGGTCAGGCCGTGGACGTGCCCCTTCTTCACCCCGCCGCCGGCGAGCCAGACGGTGAAGGCCTCCTTGTGGTGATCGCGGCCGGCCTTGGTCATCTCGCCGCCGCCGTTCTGTCCCTGGGCCATGGGCGTGCGGCCGAATTCCGCGGACCAGACCACGAGGGTGTCGTCGAGCAGGCCCCGCATCTTGAGGTCCTTGATGAGGGCGGCGACGGGCTGGTCGACTTCCTTGGCTTTCTTGGGAAGCGCACCGAAGACGTTGCCGTGATGATCCCAGCCCTGGTCGAAGAGCTGGACGAATCGGACCCCGCGCTCGACGAGGCGGCGGGCGAGGAGGCAGTTGTTGGCGAAGCTCGTCTTGCCGGGCTCGGTGCCGTACATCTCGTGAATCGCCTCCGGCTCGCTCTCGATGTCCATCAGCTCGGGCACCGAGGTCTGCATCCGGTAGGCCATCTCGTACTGGCCGATGCGGGTGGCGATCTCGGGATCGCGGACGTCGGCATACTGGATCTGGTTGAGCGCGTTGACGGTGTCGACCACCTCGCGGCGTCCCCTGGGATCGATACCGTTCGGGTTGGAGAGGAAGAGGACCGGGTCGCCCTGGCTGCGGAACTCGATGCCCTGGTGGATGGTGGGGAGGAAACCGCTGCCCCAGGCACTGTTGCCGGCGCCGAGGACCTGGCCGGTGACGAGCACCACGAAGCCGGGCAGGTTCTCGTTGGCGCTGCCGATGCCGTAGTTCACCCACGAGCCGATGCTGGGTCGACCGAATCGGTTGAAGCCCGTGAGCAGGAACATCTGCGCCGGGGCGTGATTGAACTGGTCGGTGTGCAGGGTGCGGACGAAGCAGAGGTCGTCGGCGACGGTCTGCAGGTTCGGCATGAGGTTGGAAATCTCGATGCCCGACTGGCCGCAGCGTTGGAAGGCGAAGCGATCGTCATCCGGCGTGCCCATCAGCTGCGGCCGGCTGCGGATGAAGGCGAGGCGCTTGCCCTCGAACATGTGCTCGGGACAGAGCTCGCCGTTCCGCTTCGCCAGCTCGGGCTTGTGGTCGAAGAGATCGAGGTGTGAAGGCGCGCCGACGAGGTGGATGTAGATGACATTCTTCGCCCGCGGCTTGTGATGGAGGCCCCGTTTCGAGAGCGGCCCCGCGCTTTCGGTACCGGTGGCGGCGAGTCCATCGTCGGCGAGGAGCGAGGCCAGGGCGGCCCCGCCGACACCCATGCCGACGTTCTGGAACAGCTGGCGACGGGTGAGGTTGGCGGCCGCCGCGCGTGCGCGGAAATCGGCTTCAGCTCTTGGTGACGGTTTCATCGAGATTGAGGAGGGTGTTGGCGACGAAGAACCAGGCGGCCAGTTCGGCCGGATCGGCACCGGACTTCGGTTGATACCAGCCACGGGCCGACTCGAGGACCGATTTGGCCTCGGCGGCATCGTCCCGGTAGAGGGCGAGGCGTCGCTCGAAGAGGTCGGCCAGGGTGGCGCGTTCCGATTCGCGGATCTCCCGGGCGAGCACGAGCCGGAAGGCGTAGTCGAGGCGCGTCGCGGTGTCGGCGTCCGGGGTTTCCCGGAGGACGCGATCGGCGAGGGCGACGGCCATTTCCACATAGGCGGGATCGTTGAGTAGGGTCAGGGCCTGGAGCGGGGTGTTGGTGCGTGGGCGTTCGACCACGCAGGCGCTTCGATCGGGTCCGTCGAAATTGACGAAGCTCGGATACGGGGCCGCGCGCCGCCAGACGATGTAGACGCCCCTCCGCCAGCGGTTTTCATCCTGGGCCTCGATCCATTTCGGCTCGTTGCGGCCCACCTGGCGCCAGATGTTGGGCGGCTGGTAGGGCATGATGGGCGGGCCGTGCATCCTGGTGGAAAGCAGGCCGGAAACGGTGAGGGCGTTGTCGCGGATCATCTCGGCGCTGAGCCGGAATCGCGGTCCTCGGGCGTAGAGACGGTTCTCGGGATCGACCTCGGCGAGCTGGCCGGTCAGGCGGGAATCCTGCCGGTAGGTTTCCGACATCACGATCTGCTTGAGGACGTGTTTCATGTCCCAGCCCGAATCCATGAATTCCACCGCCAGCCAGTCGAGGAGCTTCGGATGGGTGGGTGGCTCCGACTGGGTGCCGAAGTCCTCGATGGTGCGCACGATCCCGTGGCCGAAGATCCGCGCCCACCAGCGGTTGACGGTGACGCGGGCGACGAGCGGGTTGTCGCGGTCCATCAGCCAGCGGGCGAAACCGAGGCGGTTCTTCGGCAGCTCCGGATCGAAGGGGTGCAGCCGCGCCGGGGTGCCGGGCTCGACCTGGTCCAGCGGGCTGAGGTAGTCGCCCCGCGCCATGATGTGGGTCTCGCGCGGTTCCTCCATCTCCACCATGACCAGGGTGCTGGGAGGTTCGATGGCCTTGAGTTCCTTGTTCACTCCGGCGATGCGGAGATCGAGCCGTTTCAGTTCCGGGTCCGTCTTCGCCCAGAGATCGTCGAGCTGCTTGGTTTCCTTCGCATTCCGCTTCTTCTCCGGCTTCTGCAGGATGGTGAGAATGGCGGGGTCGATCTCCTCCGCGGAAGGATCACTGTCCGTGACCGAGAGGCGAATGCGCCCGAGCACGCGGCCGCCGCCATAGTCCTGGTCGAGGGTCAGCGTCAGCTCCGTTTCGCCGCCGTTCTGCCCGATCGGCTCGGCGGTTTCGAAGACCGCCCAGTGATCCTGACCGAACTGCGGGTTGATGGCCCAGCCCGTCTTGGGATCGCCGTCGATGGCGCCGGACACGTCCCAGTTGGTCTGGGAAAAATCGGCTTTCGCCGAGTGGAGGGCGACGGGTTCCGCCTTTTCCGGAGTTCCCTCGCCGACCGGGGCCGCCGCGAGCCGGGCCTCGGTGAGGATGGCGTTGGGCCGGTCGCCGTTTCCGCGGGCGGGGCCCTTGGCGGGAAGCGATTCGTGGGTCAGCATCTCCAGCCGGATGGCGCGAATGCCCTCCAGGCTGGTCCGGGCCTTGAGCGTATAGCTCGTGGTGTTGGGCACTTCGCCGGTCACCAGGATCGAGCCGTCCTCGAGCGGCTGGCAGCCCTCGCCTTCACGGCCCGTGAATTCGAGGTCCCGCAGCACCTCCCATTTCGGCGTCTGGCCGGCGGCGGCGAGAAGGCCGGCTTCCCACTTCGCCCGTTTCTTCGCGGAACCGCCCTCGGCGGCCTTGCGCTCGGCCCGGAGCGAGGCCAGTTGCTGTTGGAGTTCTTCCCGTTTCGTCGCCTTCTCCGGTTCGAGCGGCAGCTCCATCTTGGGCCCGTAGAAATCGAAGGAGACACCCTTGCCGCTCGGGTTCTGCACCTCCAGCGGCGTGTTGTTGAAGAAGGCGAAGACCTGGTAGTAGTCCTTCATCGTGAAGGGATCGTACTTGTGGTCGTGGCACTGGACGCACTCCATCGTCGTGCCCAGCCAGACGGTGCCGGTGGTGTTGACGCGATCCACGACCTGGTTGGTGCGGTTTTCCTCCGGGTGCACGCCGGCCTCGACATTGCAGGTGACGGTGCGGTGAAAGCCGGTGGCGATCTTCTGTTCGAGCGTGGCGTTCGGCAGGAGGTCGCCGGCGAGCTGCTCGATGGTGAACCGGTCGAAGGGCAGGTTGGCGTTGAGCGCGTCGATGACCCAGTCGCGGTAGGCCCAGCTGTCGCGCAACTGGTCGGCCTGGAAGCCGTTCGAATCCGCGTAGCGCGCCAGGTCCAGCCAGGGCCGGGCCCAGTGTTCGCCGAAGCGGTCGCTCTCGAGCAGCCGATCCACGACCGTTTCCCAGGCGCCCGGCGATTCGTCGGCGAGGAAGGCGTTCACCTCGTCCGGCGTCGGCGGCAGGCCGGTGAGATCCAGCGAAACGCGGCGGATCAGAGTGCGGCGGTCGGCCTCGGGGGAGGGGGCCAGGTTTTCCTCGGCGAGGCGGGCAAAGACGAAGCGGTCGATGTCGTTGCGGACCCGCGATTCCCGGCCCGCGTCCGTGAGTTTCGGGGCCGCGGGTCGGGTCGGCGGCACGTAGGCCCAGTGCTCTTCGTACTCGGCACCAGAGGCGATCCAGCGGCGCAGGAGATCCTTCTGCTTCTCCGTCAGTTCCCGCTTCGAATCCGCCGGCGGCATAAGTTCGTCCGGGTCGTCGTGGGTGATGCGAATCCAGGCCTCGCTGTTCTCCGGATCTCCCGGCTTGAGGGCGAAATAGCCGCCGAGGTCCTTCTTGGCGTCGGCCTCGACATCGAGCCGCAGGTCGGCGTCGCGCTTGTTCGCGTCGGGCCCATGGCAGTGGAAGCAATTCTCCGAGAGAATGGGTCGGATGTCGCGGTTGAAATCGATCGGAGTATCCGTGGCGACGGCGGTCCCACCGTAGGCCACAAAGATTGCCGGGAATAGGGAGGCGAAGCGTTTCATGTCGATCGAGAGCAGGCCGCTGGAAAAAATCGGGAGCGCTCGGGAAACCTGCCACGGATCGATTGGAAAGGCGATGCCAACTCGTTCGCGTGAACGCGTGAAACGGATGGGGAGAACAATGTGACATCTTGACATCAAGAACTTAGGCATCATGATGTTTACATGAGGACCACGCTGACACTGGAGCCGGATATTGCCCGGTCGTTGCAGGAGCGTGCCCGCCGGGAAGGCCGCTCTTTCAAGGATGTGGTCAATGAAAGCCTGCGTCGGGGCCTCGCTTCGAAACCGGCCAGGCCTTCGAAAAAGCGCTTCACCGTCAAGCCTCACGAGGGAGGATTCCGACCCGGGATCGACCCGTTGAAATTGAATCAGCTCAACGATGAGATTGAGGTGGAGGGACTCATGGAAGAGACGTCTGGAACGAACCCAGCCCGATGATCGTCCCCGACCTGAATCTCGTCGTCTACGCACACAACTCTGACGCGCCCCTCCATTCCGGCGCCCGACAATGGTGGGAAGATCTGTTGAACGGTGACGAATCGGTCGGAATTCCTTGGGCGGTCACCTGCGGGTTCGTGCGCCTGATGACACACCCACGAGTGCTGGTCAACCCGATGACGGTCGAACAGGCATTGGAACGTGTGGACGCATGGTTTGAAACCGAGGTCGCGGTGACAGTGGATCCCGGAAGGAGACATCTTTCCTTGCTGGGGGAGAATCTGAGGCAGGCGCGAGTCGGCGCGAATCTCGTCACCGATGCTCATCTGGCGGCGATTGCGATCGAATTGCAGGCGGAACTTCATTCCAATGACTCGGACTTTGCCCGTTTCTCGGGATTGAAATGGCGAAATCCCCTGGAGGTGTCCTGAGATTCCTGCCCTTGGAAGCGTGCTTGCTCGCCACCGCTTCCCGGCGACATTGCGGGCCCTGCCGATGAAAACATTCCCCGCTTTTTTTCTCTCTCTCGCCCTCCTGGCCGGCACCGCCCGGGCCGAGTTGCCGGTCCTCTTCACCGACGACTTCTCGAAAGGCGCCGACCACTGGGAACCGACGGATCCCAAGGCCTGGACGATCACGAAACTCGACGACGGCAACGCGGTCTTCGAGAATCTCGGCGGATCGAAATACGAACCGCCGCATCGCAGCCCGTTCAACATCGCCCTGCTCAAGGACACCGTCGTCGGCGACTTCACCCTCACCGCCCGGGTGATGACCACCAGGAAGGCCTACGGGCATCGCGACATGTGCCTGTTCTTCGGCTACCAGGACCCGGCGCATTTCTACTACATCCACCTCGGGGAGAAGAAGGACGACCACGCCAACCAGGTCTTCATCGTCAACGACGCGCCGCGGATCAAGATCTCGGAGAAAGCCACCGACGGCACCCCGTGGAAGGATGCGACCTGGCACCAGGTCAAGCTGGTGCGCGAGGTCGGGAGCGGACTCATCGAGGTCTACTTCGACGACATGGAGACGCCCACCCATGTCGCCCACGACAAGAACTTCACCTGGGGTCGAATCGGGATCGGGACCTTCGACGACAAGGGAATGTGGGACGACATCGAGTTGCGCGGCGTGAAGGTCGATCCGGGCAAGGGCGGGGAGAAACAGGCCTCGGCGGCGGCCACCTCGACTCCGGAGGGTCCGCCCGATCCCAAGATCCTGAAATTCACCAAGTGGACCCCCGATTTCCAGGTGCCCGATCCGGTGGCCATCAGCTTCGATGATCGGGGCAACGCCTACGTCACCCAGACCCAGCGTCGCAAGTCCCAGGACCTCGACATCCGCAACAACCGCGACTGGATTCCCAATGACGTGGGCTTCGACTCGGTGGAAAAGAAGCGTGCCTTCTACCTCGACCGGCTCTCGCCGGACAAGTCGGACGAAAACAAGAAGCGCGTCGATGACCTCAACGGCGACGGCAGCCACGACTACCGCGATCTCACCGTGCTCAGCGAGCGAATCTACCGCATCGAGGACACCGACGACGACGGACTCGCCGACGAGATGCATGTCTTTGCCGAAGGCTTCCAGACCGAGGTCACCGGCATCGCCGCCGGGGTGCTCTGGCACGAGGGCGACGTCTACGCCACCATCGCGCCCGATGTCTGGAAACTCCACGACAGCAGTGGCGACGGAAAGGCCGATCACCGCGAGGTCTTCGCCCACGGGTTCGGGCTCCACATCGCCTACGCCGGCCACGACATGCACGGGCTCACCGTCGGTCCCGACGGGCGCATCTACTGGTCCATCGGTGACAAGGGCGTCCGCGTGAAATCGCAGGAAGGCCACGACTGGTACTACCCCAACCACGGTGCGGTGCTGCGCTGCGAACCCGACGGCTCCCGCTTCGAGGTGTTCGCCCACGGGCTCCGCAACGTCCAGGAACTCGCCTTCGACGCCCACGGCAATCTCTTCGGGGTCGACAACGACGCCGACAAGCCGGGCGAGATGGAGCGCTTCGTCTACATCGTCAATCACATGGACGCCGGTTGGCGCGCCAACTGGCAGTATCGCGAGCCGGACTACAATCCCTGGACCGCGGAAAAACTCTGGCAGCCCTACCACGAAGGTCAGCCGGCCTACGTCACGCCGCCGCTGTCCAACTACATGAACGGCCCCGCCGGCTTCGTGTGGAATCCGGGCACCGCGCTCGGTCCCGCCTACGACGGCTATTTCTTTCTCACGAGCGCCCCCAACGGTCAGCAGTGGGCCTTCCAGGCGAGGGAGGTCGGCGCCTCGTTCGAAATGGTCAACGATCACCAGATCGGCAACGGCATACCCCTCGTCGGCCTGAACTTCGCGCCCGACGGCGCCCTCTACGGGGTCGATTGGGGCGGCGGCTATCCGCTCAACGAAAAGGGAGCGGTCTGGAGGATCGACATTCCCGGCGAGGCCGATTCCGCGCGCCGCCTGGAAACGGAGAAACTGCTGCAGGTCGATTACCCCAGCGCCAAGGAATCCGACCTCGTCGATCGCCTCGGGCACGCCGACCAGCGGGTTCGGCTCAAGGCGCAGTTCGAACTCGCGAAGCGGAGAAATGCCGACCTCTTCGCCCGGGTCGCCGGCGACCCGGGTTCGCCGCGGCTGGCTCGCGTTCACGCCACCTGGGGGTTGGGTCAGCTCACTCGTTACCGACCCGATGCCGAATATGCTCCGCTGGTCGCGCTGCTCGATGACGCGGACGCCGAGATCCGCGCCCAGGCCGCCAGGACGATCGGCGACGGCTTCGCCACTTCCGTGGCCCTGTATCCGGCGGTCTTTCCGACTCAGGAGGGTAAGGTCGAGGACCGTACCCGGTTGAGTCTGTCACTGGTGCCGCTGCTGAAGGACGAAAACGACCGCGTTCAATTCTTCTCCGCCATCGCGCTCGGAAACCTCGGCATTCCCGATTCGGCTCAGCCGATCCTCGCGATGCTCGAGACCGTGAAACCCGAGCAGACCTACCTGCGTCACGCCGGGATCGTCGGTCTCAC
>JAUIGT010000641.1 GCA_030432615.1 Verrucomicrobiia bacterium | reverse complement strand
GCCACCGCCGTCGGACTGGCCGAACGCTGGCGCGCCGCTCTCCCGATCCAGGAACGTCGCATCGGCGTGCTCCTCCCCTCGGGACCGACCCCGTCCCTGATCAATCTCGGCATCATCCTCGCCGGCCGGGTGCCGGTGAACCTGCCCTTTCCGACCACCGCCGACGGACGGCTCGATCCGGGCGAGGTCTCCGCCGCCCTCCGCACCGCCGGTGTGAACACCGTGATCACCTCGCGCGCCTTCCTCGGCGTGCTGGAAAAGATCGAGTGGCCCGATCCCGCGAAACCCGGGAACTTCCTCGACATGGCCGGAGAACTCGGCGCCGTCGGCCTTCTGACCCGGCTCCGCGAGCGCCTGCTGATTCGCCTGGAGCCGACCTGGCTGGCGATGAAACGCCTCGAGATCCGGCGCGATCCCATCGACGGCGAACCGGCCTGGGCCTGCATCGACGAAGCCGGCGACCTGCGCGAGTTCGACGACCGCGCCATCCTTGCCCAGGCGCTTCGACTCGGGTCCGGTCACTGGATCGAGGCCGATGAAGCCCTCTTCACCGAGCAACCCCTCGCCAGCGTGGCCGGCGCACAATGGTCGCTCTGGCTGCCGGTGCTGCGCCGCCACGTCGCGGTGAGCCGATCCTTCGCCGCCCGCACCGATCCCGCGTTGATCGAAGACGCCTGTCTCGGGGAAAACGTCCGCCGGCTCGTGCTGCCGCCCGCCACCGCCGAGGCGATCGCTTCGCTCCCCGAGCCCTGGCACCCGGAGCTGCGCGAGAATCTTCGCAGCGCCCTGATGCTGAATGACTCGACAGGGTTGAGTCCGACACCCGACCCTCTCGAGTCCATCACCGGCGCCCTTCCCTGCGCCGCCTGGCAGCCGGTCGATCCCGGGGTCGGGGTGCTCGCCGTCAGCCTGCCGGACCCGAATCCCGAGCGACTGAAACACATCCACCAACCGCAGCATGGACGCAGAGAGGGATCGCTGGGTCGCCTTCTCCCGGGAATCGCCCTGCGCGAAGCGCCGGAAGGCGGGAGACTTCAGGTTCGGGGACCCGGACTGGACGAAACCGGAAAATGGATCGATCTTCCGGCGAGCGTCCAGATCGACGAGGAAGGGTTTCTTTCCCCCTCCCGAACCTGAAAGAACTCTCGTCCAGAGTTTTTTAAAAATCGCTTGCTCGCGAGGGGGACCGGTGGCAGTTTCCCCGCCCTTCCAACCCAGGGAATACACCGATGGCTTACGCAGTTTTCAAAACCGGCGGCAAACAGTACCGCGTCACCGAAGGCGACAAGATCGCAGTCGAAAAGCTCGACGCGAAGGTCGGCGACGAAGTGACTTTCTCCGATGTCCTCCTCAAGGGCGAAGGCGAGAGCGTCACCGTGGGCGCGCCCTTCATCGACGGCGCCTCCGTGACCGCCGAGGTGGTCGACCAGGCCCGCGCCAAGAAGGTAGTCGCCTTCAAGTTCAAGCGCCGCAAGGGTTACCACAAGACCAAGGGTCACCGCCGCCAGATCACCAAGCTGCAGATCAAGTCCATCTGATCTCCGTCCCCGATTCTTTTCCGACACCCATCCAACCGAGGATTTCGTCATGGCTCACAAGAAAGGACAAGGCTCCGTCAAGAACGGACGCGACAGCAAGAGCAAGCGCCGCGGCGTGAAGCGTTTCGGCGGTGAGTCCGTCATCGCCGGCAACATCCTGGTCCGCCAGTGCGGCACCAAGTGGCAACCCGGCAAGAACGTCGGTCTCGGTCGCGACTTCACCATCTACTCGCTCGTCGATGGCAAGGTTCGCTTCGACCGCAACGGTCGCCGCGTCAACGTCGATCCCGAGGAAGTGGCCGCCAGCAACTGATCGTTTCCGGTAGATCCAACCATGCCCCCCTCCCGAGCGCGGCCCGCAAGGCGCCGCGCTTTTTCGTGGTCACGGGAATTGGCCAGAAAGGGAATCTTCAGGTATTCTTGCGAAAGGAGAAACCGACGCACCCCATGGACTACCGCGACTTGATTTCCATTGACCCCGCCAAGCGCCAGGGAAAGCCTTGCATTCGAAACCTGCGAATCACGGTTTACGACATCCTCGACTACATGGCCGCGGGAATGTCCCACGAAGAAATTCTCTCCGATTTTCCCGAATTGACCGAGGAAGACCTGAGAGCTTGCTTGGCGTTTGCCGCCGACAGGGAGCGAAGGCTTTTTTCTTCCACAGCGGCGATGTGACCGGATAACCTATGTCCTGTTCCTGCGCGGTAGGTGTTTCCTCGATTTTTCCGTAAGCCACGCTTACAACCCGGGCTCTCGATGCTGTTTTCCTTTGCGCAAAGGCATGCCTTGAAACGATTCTGTCCCGTTCGCCAGCAGCCCAGCCGATGAAATTGCTTCTCGATGAGAATCTTTCCTTCAAGATCGTAGAAAAGATCTCGGATCTTTTTCCCGGATCGAGTCACGTCCGACATCAAGGTCTCACGGAATCTCCAGACGCAGACATCTGGGAATTTGCCGGACACCAAGGATACTGCATCGTTTCGAAGGACGAAGACTTTCACCAGCTTTCAATCCTCAGGGGACATCCGCCAAAGTTTCTTTTCTTGAAAGTAGGCAATTGCACCACCTCGGACTTGATAGATTTGATCCGACAAGAGGCAAAAACGATTCAGCGATTCGGAGACGACGAGGAAAGTTCTCTCCTCGTGATCTAATTCCTCAGACCTTCACGTACGCCGCCAGCCCGTGTCGGCCGCCTTCGCGACCGAAGCCGCTCTCCTGGTATCCGCCGAAGGGACTGGTGGGATCGAACTGGTTGAAGGTGTTGGCCCAGATGACGCCGGCCTGGAGTCGATTGGCCAGTTGGAAGATCTTGCTGCCCTTGTCGGTCCAGATGCCGGCGCTGAGGCCGTAGCAGGTGTTGTTGGCGCGCTCGATCGCTTCCTCGGGCGTGCGGAAGGTGAGCACGCTCAGGACCGGGCCGAAGATCTCCTCGCGGGCGATGCGGTGGCTCGGGGTGACACCGGTGAAAAAGCTCGGCTTGAACCAGTAGCCCTCCGCGGGCAACTCGCAGGAGGCCTGCACCAGCTCGGCCCCCTCCTCGACACCGGAATCGACCAGCTCGCAGATCCGCCGCAGCTGCTCCTTCGAGTTGATGGCGCCGATGTCGGTGTTCTTGTCGAGCGGATCACCGACGCGCAGGGTCTGGATGCGGTCGCGGAGGCGGCGAATCACCTCGTCGTGAATCCCTTCTTGGACCAGCAGGCGGCTGCCGGCGCAGCACACATGCCCCTGGTTGAAGTAGATCCCGTTGATGATGCCCTCG
>JAUIGT010000640.1 GCA_030432615.1 Verrucomicrobiia bacterium | reverse complement strand
AACGCCCACGAGATGGCAGGCCTTGGCGGCGGCGAAAGGTTCGATGGCTTCCCGCATTTCATAAACCTCGGCCGCGTCTTCGCGAGTCGGTCGCTTCACCACGGCCCCGGCCTGGGGCACCAGTTCCACCAAGCCCTCGCTCGCGAGCCGCCCGATGGCTTCCCGAATCGGCGTCGCGCTCATCCCAATCTCCTTGCCTACCGGGCCGTAGCGGACCCGGGAACCAGCGGGAAGCTCTCGATTGAAGATTTTCCGTCGCAGGTATTCATAGGCGACTTCGGATTGATTGCGGCTCATTTCGATAGATGAATCAAAAAATCTATAGACTTTCAAGCGAGAAAACGGGGAGGAGCGGGGCGGGATCGCGGGAGGAAGAAGGGTGGCTGGTCGGCGTGACGACAACGCCTCTGGACGAGACGGGATCCGGATTCAGCCGGCGGCGGCGACCTGATCGACCATCGAGTCTCGGCAGACCCGCATGACATTGCCGCCGAGGATCTTGCGGATGTCTTCGTCGGAGTAGCCGCGCTGCACCAGGCCCACGGTGAACAGCGGCCAGTTGGTCCAGGAAAGGCTGTCGGCGGCCTGGGGGGAGGGAACGAAATTGTCCTTGGGCCAGAGCGAACGGAACGGCTCCCGCTTTCGCCGGAACCCCGCGACGGCCGCTTTCTTGTTCTCCTCGCCACTGTTGCGCGAGCTGTAGGCGATGTCGGTGCCGATGGCCACGTGATCGACGCCGAATTTCTTCGCCACGTAGTCGATGTGATCGAGGAAGGCGGCGATGTCGCCCTTGCCGCGAACGAAGCGCGAGATGCAGCAGATCCCGACGAGGCCGCCGGTGTCGGCGATCGCCCGGATCACTTCGTCCGGCTTGCTCCGGATGTGCTCGTAGAGCGAGGCCGCGACGGTGTGGCTGGCGACGACGGGTTTCTCGGAAACCTGGGCCGCTTCCAGGCTGGTCTGCCAACCGGAATGGGCGCAGTCGGGAATGACGCCGACGCGATTCATCTCGGCGATGACGGCGCGACCGAAATCGCTGAGCCCGGCATTCGATTCCTCGCCGCAGCCATCGCCGATCATGTTCCGGCGCTGGTAGGTGAGGTGCATCATCCGGATGCCGAGCTGGTAGAAGATGCGGAGATAGCGCAGCTCGTCGGGGATCGATTCCCACTGCTGGGTGAGCGGCACCCCGTTTCCGGTCAGATAGAGGCAATGTTTTCCCGACGCCTTGGTCGCCTCGATGTCTTCGGGGGTAACCGCCTTGCTGACGAAATCGCCCAGCATGTCGGTGGCGTAGGTGAAGCGGGCGAGACGCTTGATGAGCCGGAGGGGATCCTGGCCCTCCTGGCCGGCGTTCTGGAAAATGCAGGTGACGCCGGAGGCGCGCCAGGCTTCGCGATATTCCCGCTGTTCCTCGGCATCGGTCACGTAGCGGGTCATGCCCATCTCTTCGCGCAGGTCCTCGATCTCGAGATCGGAGGCTCCCGCCATGACGGCGCGTTTCATCGCTTCCCCGTCGATGGCCGCCCGCGGCGAGAAACCGTAGGAGTCGAAGACGAGGGAATCGGCGTGGAGTTCCAAGCCATGTTGGAGATCCTTTGCCGATGGTTGGAGAATGGCGAGGGCGGCGTCGCGCTTGGACTGAATGACAGGGTTCAGTTCTTTCGTCAGCGCGGCCACGGCGTCGCCGGTTCCGGCGGTCGCCTCCCCGGCGGCGCGAGCGGAAGTAGAGGCGGTGGCGGCGAAAGGGGCGGCGGCGGCCGCGGCGGTCTTGAGAAGGTCCCGGCGTTCCATGATGGCCCCGGGATAGCACGCCGGGCGAGGGACGGGCAAAGCCAAAGTCGGCCCGCTTTGCGCCATGGAGCGGGCCCGATGGCGGTCAGTCCAGGTTCACGCCGAGCACCCAGGCCGGGCTCTGTCCGCAGTCGTAGGTCTTCAGGGCGGTCAGTTTGCCGCTCTCGGGATCGCGGGAGTAGGCCACGAGTTTTCCCGAACCCTGGCCGGCGGCGACGAGAAAACGCTGGTCCTCGACCGGCAGGAGATTGAAGGAACGCGGCGTCTGTTCGGTCGGCGTCTGGCCGAGAGCGGTGAGTTCGCCCGATTCCGGATCGATGGCGAAGGCGGCGATACTGTCATGTCCGCGGTTGGAGGCGTAGACGAAGCGGCCGTCGGCGCTGATCTCGATGTCGGCGCAACTGCCCTTCGCCCTGTCCCAGTCCGCGGGATGGGTGGACAGTGTCTGCCGCATCGAGAGTGTGCCTTTTTCCGCGTCGTAGTCGCAGAGGGTAACGCTCTTGGCCTGCTCGTTGACCAGGTAGACCCACTTGCCATTGGGATGAAACTGCAGGTGCCGGGGGCCGTGACCTTCGCCGGCGACCATCGCGGGGGGATCGTTCAGCGCGAGCAGGCCGGTGTCGGGGTGAAAATGGAATTGATCGACCTTGTTGAGGTCCATGGTGTGCGGACAGAAGGCGAATCGGTTGTCGGGCGAGGTCTGGATGCAGTGGGCCTTCTTGCCGACATCGATGACCGAGAACGGATCGCCGGTGACGACGCCTTCCTTGATCGCGTTCACACTGACGAGTCCCTCGCCGTAGTAGGCCGCCAGCAACCATCGCCCGGTCTTGTCGGGATAAAGGTAGGCCGCCGAACCCGAGGCGGGGGCGGTGGCGACCAGGGTGAGGGTGCCGCTTTCCGGATCGATCGAGAGCGTCGCGAATTTCCCGGCACTGCGGACGGCGGCGTAGACGAACTTCCCGTCCGGACTCAGCGCGAGGCAACCGGGGGAGCCCTCGAGTTCGACCTCGCCTATCCGCGTCAGGTCACCGCTGGATTCATCGAGGGAAAAGGTCGCGATCCGCTTGTCCTTGCTCTCGGAAACGTGGACCACGGTTTTCGCCTGGAGAGGTGTTCCCGCGAGGAGGAGTAAAACGAGGGGAAGGAGAAGTCGAAGCCGGACGGTCATGATTCCAGCGTAGCGCGCTGAATCAGCCTCGGAAAAGGCGTGAATGCGCGCCACGGGTGGGATTTCCGGGATTGGCAGGCGGCGGGAAAAGCGGTAGACGAGGGGCGTCATGAAAAGCCTTTCCCTCGGTATGCTCTCCCTCCTCGCCTTTTCCTCGGCCGCCGGCGCGGTCGAATACGAGAAGGACATCATGCCCATCTTCATGGAGAAGTGTGGCGACTGTCACAGCAACGAGTCGGGGAAATCGAAGGGCGGCCTCAAGTTCGATGATCCCGCGCATTTTCACGGGCGCTTTTCCAAGAACAGCGTCGTGGTGCCGGGCGACTGGGACGCGAGCTACCT